>JAAWCR010000007.1 GCA_022793355.1 Lawsonibacter sp.
AACCGAACCATTCAGCAAAATCTGAACATGCTCAGAAAGTTCGCTCTGAGCCTGATTAAGCGATTCAAGACTGATTTAAATTCTAAACGTCCTCTTTCGCAAATTATGTTTAACTGTCTCCTGAATCCCTCGGATATTTGTACTATTCTTGAAAATTGATTTCCCTGGCGGCGCTCTTTTATTGCTCCCGTTTATCCGAGCGGCCCAGGAGATAATCGGTGGTGACGCCAAAGAAGTCGGCCAGGAAGATAAGGCCCACAACTGTTGGGTAGGATTTATTATACTCGTAGTCTTGATAAGTACGTGGTTTAACACCGCAGGCTTCCGCCATTTCCCGCTGCGTCATGCCCTGCTCTTTGCGTAGTCCTCGTAATCTTTCGCAAAACTTTCCCATTCCTACCTCCAAATAGTTGACACGAGAAATTTTCGTGATATAATAGACACGAAAATTTCGTGATATGGGGGCCTCCTTATGAACACTCGACTCGAAACCTTATTCTGTGAAAACCTTCACATTGAAGAAGAAATCAACGCATTTCTGGCACAAGACCCGAAGCTCGCACAGGCTGAACAGGAATTCTACGAGACAGCCCATGAGATTGCCGGCCTAGCCGGGTTTGAGCTGTACGACCTCTTTGAGCGCCGCCTGGGCGCCTATCTGAACCGCCTGTCCGACCTCTATTATCTCTTCGGACTGGGGCTGCGTCAAGATATTTTACAGGGCATGGACAGACAGTCCCCTACTCCTCTTCCTCTTTGATGGCGCGGGGGTCGGGGGGAATAACGGGCCGGTCGCCCTCCAGCTGGTCAAAGTAGTCCTCATCCTGGAGCACCGGCTTGCGGTGGCGGGCAATCGCCATAATGGTCGGGTAGAGCACAATGGCGATCAGCCCCCCGGAAAAGCCGTTGTTGTACAGGTTCATCCCCGCCACAGGGGAGCCGGTATACAGCACCACCGAGGAGTGCAAAAACCCGGCCAGCACCCCGTAGCCCCAGCCGAAGTAGCCGGCAATGGGGGCCAGGGTGGTGCAGAACAGGCAGGCCAGCTGCACGGCGGAGTCGGTAAGGGACCAATCCATCACCACGCTGCCCAGGGCCACCCCCGCCATCACGGGCAGGATGTTAAAGGCGTGCTTGCCGAAGGCGGAGAAGCCCATCACGGTAAGGATTCCTCCCACTGTGGGGCCGTTCAGGTCGCCGCCGGAGCAGAGAATATAGGCCATGGCAATCAGGCCGTTGACGCCGGTGTTAATCACCACCGGGCCCGGTCCGAACATGCGCAGATAGTCGCTGGGGGCCCGGCCGCTGGTCTGAAGCAGCCGGCGGTATCCGGCCCAGGCCGCCCAGACGGGCTTCCGGCTGAAAAACAGCCCCCCCAGAATGAGCAGCACGCACAGCGCCCCCAGCATCAGCCCGAAGTGCAGATCATAGCCCTTGGCCCAGCGGTAGTAGGTAGTGGGGTCCGCCCCCAGGGAGGCCATCAGCGGTACGCACACCAGGGCCACCAGCCCGCAGGCGAAGCCCACGTTATACAGATTCATGCCGTTTTGGATGCGGTAGGTGTAAGCAGCCAGGGGCGGCATGATAAAGCCGATAACCACCCCTACCAGCACCCCTTCTACAGGCCCGCCCCAGCCGTTGTCCAGGGCGATATAGCTGACAATGGGGGCCAGGGCGGTGGCCATCAGGCCAATACCGATGTTGCCCGCCGCCGGCTGCCGCCGGACCTTGGTATACAGCCAGGTTCCGGCCAGAATGGGCCAGATGTTGACAAAATTCTTGCCGAAGAGGGAGAAGCCGGACATTAGGCCGGTCTCCACCAGGGTCATGCCGTTGAGGGTATCCCCGGCGGCGTAGAGCACACACACGGAAATAGCGGTGACAATGGCGGAGTTCACCAGCGCCGCCCCCGGTCCGGCCACCAGCACATAGTCGGTAATCAGCGCGTCCTCGGTAACGATAATGGTGTAAAGCCCCCGGAGAATTCGGCCCGGGCTGTCCATGGCAAAGCCGGCCAGAGCCAGGAGGACCACATACGCCCACAGATAGGGGAACATCCGGTCGTACCGGGCCTGATGCTCGTGGTGCAGCAGATGGAAAAATCCCATATCACACGCCCTCAAAATACGCCCGGGTCTGGTCCGCATTCCGCCTGATCTCCTCCGCCAGAGCCTCCATGGAGGGGAACTTCCGCTCCCCCCGGAGATACTTGTGAAACTCCATGCGCACCTGATGGCTGTACAGGTCGCCGTTGAAGTCCAGGATAAAGCCCTCCACCGTAATCCGGCCGTCGTTGTCGGCTACGGTGGGCCGAACCCCCACATTTGTAACAGCGGCGCGGCATTGCCCGTCAAACCACACTCGGGTGGCGTAGACCCCGAAGGCCGGAACAATCACCCGGTCGGGAACCCGGAGATTTACCGTGGGGAAGCCCAGGTCGGAGTGCCCGATGCCCTTGCCCCGGCCCACTGGCTGGGTGAGGATATGGGGGTGGCCCAGGAACTGGGCGGCTCGCTCCATCTCCCCCTGGGCCACCAGATTGCGGATGTAGGTGGAGGAGATGGTTATGCCGTCCTGCTCCACTTTCTCGATAATGTCGCAGCCCAGGCCCAGCGCCCCGCACTTCTCCGCCAGCCGCCGTGGGTTGCCCTTGCCCATATAGCCGAAGTGGAAGTCGTGGCCGGCCACCACATGGACCACCCCCAGCTCCTGGACCAGATACTTTTCCACAAAGTCCTCCCAATCCATGCGCTGCATGGCGTCGAAGGGGGCCACAACCACCTCCTGGATGCCATAGCACTGGCGCATGAGGAGAATCCGGTCCTCCACAGTGCTCAGCAGCGGGATATCCCGGCCGGTAATGACGGCGGTGGGGCTGCGGTCGAACGTGAAGGCGCAGGGGACGGCCCCCAGCTGCTCCGCCGCCTCTTTCACCGTCCGCAGCAGAGCCCCATGGCCCAAATGTACCCCGTCAAAAAAACCCAGGGCAATGACGCGTTTGGTCATATACACACCTCTGTCGGGGCGGTCTTTGGCCGCCCTTAGCGTTTTTGTATTTCATAAAAGCTCTTGATTGGAGACAGCTTGCCGTTCCGGCACCGGCACAGAGCTAAAAACTCACCGCCTATGGCGTAGGCCCGATACTCCCCTGAGTCCAGATGGGGCAGCACGGCGGTCATACCGTTTCGGACCATCTTTTCCGTCGCTCTGTCCACAGTCAGCTTTTTCCGGTCTGAAAAGATGCTGTCCACCGGCAGGAGCAATGCGGCGGGGTCGGGAGCGGACTGCACCTGCTCCAGGGTTCGGGAATCCTGGAGGGGGAAGCCCGCAGCCATGGTTCGCCGCAGAGAGGACATACATCCCCCGCAACCCAGGGCCTGCCCGATGTCGTGGCAGAGGGTGCGGACATAGGTTCCCTTGGAGCAGCGCACCCGAAGCAGAAAGTCCTCCGGGCCCTCCATCTCTTCCAGCTCCAAGCTGTGGATGGTAACCGGTCTGGCAGGCCGTTCCACTTCACGACCCTTGCGGGCCAGCTCATAGAGCTTCTTCCCGTTGATTTTAATGGCGGAGTACATCGGGGGCACCTGGAGGATATCTCCCCGAAATTGTTCCAGAATATCGTACACGCCCTGGTGTCCTATATGGGCCACCGGGCGGCGTTCCAGAACCTCACCAGAGGTATCCTGGGTGTTGGTGACAACACCCAGTTTTAATCCGGCGATATATTCCTTATCGGATTTCTCCGCAAACTCCACCGCCCGGGTAGCCCGACCCACAAACACCGGCAGCACCCCTGTCGCCATGGGGTCCAGCGTGCCGCCGTGGCCCACCCGCTTCTCCTGAAAAATTCCCCTCAGCTTGGCGCACACATCCATGGAGGTCCAGCCCTGAGGCTTGTCTATAATTAATATACCGCTTGGCATAGCACGCTCTCCTTCCCTCGTGTCCGCGCTGCTGACCGGCAAATCCCGGGCGGCCGCGGGCTGTGCCTACCTGGCTCGTACCGTCTTGATGGCGTCGAGCACCCGCTGGCGCACCTCGGCCATGCTCCCCTCTACCATCGCCCCGGCGGCGGCGGCGTGGCCCCCGCCCCCCAGAAGGGCGCAGACAGCGCTGGCGCTCAGGTCGCCCGGGTCGGTGCGCAGGGAAATTTTCACCTCGTTGTCGCAGTGGTTCTCCTTGAGGGTAATCCCGTTTTTTACCCCCTCAATCTGGCCCACAAAGGCGGAGATATCCTCCATGTCCCGCTCGTCGGCCCCTACCCGCTTTATCATCTCCTGGGTGAGAAACACCAGGGCAGTCTGGCCCCCGTCCCGCAGCTCCAGGCCGGCGGTAAGCAGACTTTCCAGCTGAAGGCGCTTGAGGGTCTTGCCCCGGAAGTGGCGGCGGTTGACAGGGTAGGGGTCGAAGCCGCTATCCATGAGGGCGGCGGCGGCCCGGTGGGCCTCGGCGTTGGTGTTACTGTACTGAAAACAGCCGCAGTCGGTAGACAGGGCCACG
Organism: Lawsonibacter sp.; assembly: GCA_022793355.1. Classification (GTDB taxonomy): domain Bacteria; phylum Bacillota; class Clostridia; order Oscillospirales; family Oscillospiraceae; genus Lawsonibacter. The sequence continues at coordinate 4,501 of JAAWCR010000007.1, forward strand.
TACAGCGCCTCCCCAATCTCTGGTGTGATGGAGGTGAACTGCCGTACAATCTCGTACACAAGCTGACCGCAGGCCGCCTTGGCGCTGTCCAGGCAGGTCTCTCCGGCATAAAACTCCTGGCTCGGGTGGTGGTCGATGGTCAGGTCCACCCGTCCGGCATAGGGCTTTGCGTTGTCCGGGAACAGCCCAAGGGAGGCGATGTCCACCGCCACTACCGTTTCGGGCGCAAAGCCTTCCGGGGCGATGAGGCCCTCCAGATAGGGGGTAAACAGGGAGGACGCTCCCTCGTTATTC
>JAAWCR010000221.1 GCA_022793355.1 Lawsonibacter sp.
CGCCCGCGCCCGAACCTCCCGCCGCCTCCGGCGGCAAAATGAGCCAGGACGAGATTGAAAAACTTCTCGCCGCCGCAAGCGCTCCTGAGACGCCCCCCCCGCCCGCGCCCGAACCTCCCGCCGCCTCCGGCGGCAAAATGAGCCAGGACGAGATTGAAAAACTCCTCGCCGCCGCAAGCGCTCCCGAGGCACCCCCCCCGCCCAAGCCTCAGCCGGTCGAAGAGGATGTCTCCTACGTCAACATTATGGAAGCGCTTGTGGAGGAGAAAGCCCCGCAATATATCAAAAAATTTGGCCTGTGCAGCTGCAAGCACTGTGAGGTGGATGTTAAGGCTTTAACCTTAACAAATCTTGTGCCCAAGTATGTTGTGCTGTCTAAGATGGACCGTATTCCTATGCTTACCGTCTATGAGGGGCGATACAACTCCACCATTTTCGCTCAGCTTACCCGGGCCTGTAAAACGGTGATGGACCATCCCCACCACAATCGTGACAAATAAGAACCGGTATTCCTAAGCAAACATACCGCCGGGCAGCAAGGGGCCGTTCAGACCCTCATTTGAAATTTGAAATAGAAATCAAAAAAGCCCGACCAAATTTGGTCGGGCTTTCTCATTTTATTATTTTTTGTTCTCCAGCAGATGGTCCATCACGTCCACCAAATGTCCGATCTCCGGCTTGCTCATCTGCTCGTCCGCACCAAGCTGGCGGCCCTTGATCCGCATTTCCTCGCTAATCAGGGAGGAGAAGATAATCAGCGGGACAGGGCTGAAGCGGTGGTCGCTTTTGACCAGCTTTGTCAGCCGGTGCCCGTCCATCTGGGGCATCTCAATGTCCGTGATAATCAAGGCCACCTTATCAAACAGCTTGCCCTCCTTGGGCAGAGCATTCAGGGCATCCCACAGCTCCCGGCCATTGGGGAACATGCGCAGATTGACATACCCCGCCTTGCGCAGGCAGTCCTCAATCATCTTGGACAGGAGAATGGAATCCTCCGCAATCCAAATAGGCTCTTCGCTCTTGGACCGGGGACCCATCTGTTCAATCTCATCCATCTGGATGCTGGTTTCGGGGGCGATCTCAGCCACGATGCGTTCAAAGTCCAGAATGGTCACCAGGTCGGGGCCGCACTGCGCGATGCCGGTGGCCACTCCCTCAGATCCGCCGGACACTGTCTTGTCCGGCTTGTGGATATCCATCCAGGAGATACGGCTGATCCCCACCACTGTATGCACCCGGAACGCGATGAACATCTTATTGAAGTTGGTGATAATGAAAAGGTCCTTCGCACCCTTCTCTTTATTTACCCCCAGATAGTTAGGCAGATCCACTACGGTGATAACGACATCGCGGGGCTTAAATATCCCCTCCACCGCCGGGTGAGCGTGGGGCATGACCTTCACTGGCGCGGACATGATGATCTCCCGTACCTTGGCCACATTGATACCATAAAGGCTCCCGTCGATGGTAAACTCCATGATTTCAATCTCGTTGGTGCCCGATTCCAAAAGGATACCGCTGTTATGTACCTCCGCCATTTCTGACACTCCTTACTCTATTTAGGATGGCGCCCCCGGCGCGTTCATTAGAAAATAATATCCTTTTGGCCGTAAGACCGGATACACGCCTGACCAGTGACCACATCAAAGAGCATTGTCCGGGCCACGGTGCCTCCTGTATGCTCGCCGCTCAGGCGAAGGTTCTCCCGCTTCAGAATGGCGTGGACGCTCTCAATATTCCTCTGCCCAATGTTGCCCAAACCGCCGCCGCCGGATACCTCAAACATCTTGGCCCCGCCGGCAATCTTCACGGTCATCCGGCTACGCATGGCGCCCTTTGCCTCCAGCGCCTTCAGCGTCTCCTTGATTCCGGTATCCGCGTATTTCAAAGGATGGGTCCGGCCCGTCTCCATATTCAGGGGCAACATTATGTGCAGAAGAGCGCCCAGACGCAGCCGCGGGTCGTGAAAGCACAACCCGATGCAGGAACCCAAAGCATAGGTCACCAAGATGCCCTCCCCCTGGAGCATCTTCATGTCGGCAATTCCTACTGTCAGCTTGCTGTCAGACATCGGTAACGCCCAGCTTCCTCAGTAAGAAATCCAAAGAGCGCAGATCGGGGGAGAGGAGCAGATGGCAGGGGACCTCTTTCCCGTCGCAGACAAAGTTGCCCCCGATTGCCATCAGATAGTTGGACATACCGCCGTATTCCGCCATGGGAACTGTCAGGATCGCGCCCTGCATGTCCACCGCAAAGGCGGGAACCGTCAGCTTGATATTCAGGTCAGCCAGACCGGACATGGCGTTGATAAAAGTGGATATCATAATATTGCCGATTTCAATCATGGCGGAGCGCTCCAGCTCAGTCAGATTCTCATAACTGTCGATGCTCTCCCCCAGCATGGTGCTCAGCACCACGTTAACCAGGTCCAGCTTCTGCACGGACAGCATGATACCTCCTACATCGCCGCTCATCTTCACCAAAATCCCGGCGGTTACCTCCTCCGGCCCGCCAATCCACTCGATCGCTTCATTATACTCCATAATGCGTACTTCTGGCAAGGTAATTCTTACCGGACGGTTCATCATTTGAGACAGAGCCGTAGCGGCGTTGCCGGTTCCGATACTGCCGATCTCCCGCAAGGTGTCGATCTCCAAGGAGCTCAACTGGTCATAGTTTTTAATCATGCCCTATCTCCCTTCTTATCCCGGCAGACCGTTGATGGTCTGCTCGATTTCATCCGTCGTCTGCACCACCTTCAGCGCGTAGCTGTAGGCCCGCTGGGCTTCGATCACCTTGATGAACTCTTGGGCCAAATCCACGTTGGAGGTCTCCAGAAAGCCCCGTCTCACCGTACCAGTGCCCAAATACAGATCGCCGTTCTTTTCGATGGGAATAAACCGGCCGCTGTCCGCGTGGAGCATGCCGTCATAGACGCGGTAGTCAAACACGCCCACGTTCAGCTCGGCCTTGTAGTCCATCGGGTCAATGACAATAAAGTTGCCCTCGCTGTCCAGTACGCAGCGTCCCTCGTTGTCAGACAACCGCCACTCCTCCGTGGCCTGCGGCTCAATCTCCTCGCCGGTAACGGGGTCAATCTCCGGTTCTGCGTTCTCGTCGGGGGGAATCTCAAACCGGGCCATGACAAAAGCACCGTCCCGGGTAAAGCTCACCTCGCCGTCCGCCAGGTCGTACAGGGCGAAAAAGCCGTCCCCCTCAATGGCAAAGTCAAAGGTGCGGCCAGTCTCGGTATAAATACCGGACTCAAAGTCCACGCTGGCCTTTGCCATCTTGGTGCCGCTGCCTTTAGGCAGCTGCTCCTCGTCAATTCCCAACACATTGCTGTACATCAGGTGGTGGAAGGTAGCCCGTTCCGCCTTGAAGCCGTAGTTGTTCACATTGGCGATGTTGTTGCCCTGGACGTTCATACGCCGGTTCTGCATATGCGCGCCCACGGCGCCGGTGTAGAAGGACATATTCATAGGGAATTCTCACACCTTTCTTTCTCACTCGGGCGTAGGGCTGTGCCGACGTCCGTTATCGCTTACAGTCGGCCGATGTCGTTGACCACGCGCTTGATGACCTCGTCGTAGATCTTGCTCATCTGCGCGGCGCTCTGAAGGGCCCGCTGTGTGCTTATCATCTTGACCATCTCTTTTACCATGTCCACGTTAGAGCGCTCCACCCACTTATGCAGGATGGTCGTCTCGTCCGCAGCCTGGGCGCCGTCGCCCAAAAACAGGCCATAGGGGGTGCGCTCCAGCGCCTGGTTATCCTCAAACACATAGACGCCCAAGGTGCCCAGGTAGTCCCCGTCCTCGGTGGTGAGGTTGCCCTGCCGGTCCGCCGTCAGTTTGTCGGTGGGCAGTTGAATTGGATTTCCCTCCGGGTCCAGCACCCGGCCCAGCTCAGACAGGCACAGATACCCCTCGTTGTCCAAGGTAAAACTGCCCGCCCGGGTATAGGCTACGCCGTCCCCGGTGTCGATTGCAAAGAAACCCTCCCCTTGAATGGCAAAATCCAAAGGCAGGTTGGTCTCCTCCGGCGCGCCCTGGCTGTAATCGGTATACAGCTGGTCCGGAGCCAAAATATGGCTCTGATAGGTCTCCATTGTTTGATAGGGGGTCTTGATTTTGTTGCCGATGCGGGTCACCATCACCTCGTCAAAGGTACGGTCAGTGTAGTGCTCGGCCTTAAATCCCGCAGTGGCGATATTAGTCATGTTGTTGGCCACCACGTCCAGCCGCCGCCCCTGGCTGAGCATCCCGGAGGTCAGGTTGTAAAACCCTCTCATCATAGCGAAAAACTCCTCTCATCTCCGGGGCTCACTTGCCGCCGGCCATATACTGGTTCATATACAGTTTCAGCTTCTGGATGGCCCGGGAGTGGAGCTGGGAGATACGGGGCTCGCTGACCTCCATCACCTGGGCAATCTCCTTCATGCTGAGGTTTTTGTGGTAGTAAAGGGAAATAACGGTCTGCTCATTTTCCCGCAGGGAAGAGATGGCCTTTGTCAGGGTCTCCAGCATCTCCTGACGCAGCATGGAGTCCTCCGGCCGGCTGTCCGAGGAACCGTCCGGCAGGTCGACGCCGCCGTTCTGCTCCCGGTCCTCGAACATGGCGTCCAGGGAAAGGACGTTGCACATGGAGGAATTTGCCAGATCCTCCTGATACTGGTCCTGGGACACGCCAAGGCGCTGAGCCATCTCCTGGTCGGTGGGATACCGGCCCAGCTCGGCAAACAGTTCGCTGCTCACCTGATCGATGTCCCGGGCCTTGCGCCGCACGCTGCGGGGCACCCAGTCCTGCCGCCGGGCCAAGTCGATCACCGCCCCCCGGATACGCTTGGAGACATAGGTTTCAAATTTGATGCCCTTGGCGGGATCGAACTTATCCACCGCCCCCGCCAGGGTGAGCAAACCCTCGTTTACAATGTCGTCCACCTGGGCGAAGCTGCTGTACACACCCCGCACCTGAAGGGCGATGGTCTTGACCAGACCGATATACCGCATTACCAGCGGCCACTTCAGGTCCTGATCGCCACTCTCCTTGTAGGCCTGA
>JAAWCR010000091.1 GCA_022793355.1 Lawsonibacter sp.
CCAGTAGTTTCCCTCCCCCACAAGGCCGGTAATCAGCGCCCGGGTCTTGCCCACCTGAAGGTCGAACTCCTGTCGGGACAGCCCTTTCAGCTCCACATGGTCATAGGTATGAATGCCAATTTGGTGGCCCTCCGCCGCCATGCGGCGAACCAGCTCCTCGTTGCCCGGGATGCGGTTTCCCACCAGGAAAAAGGTAGCGGGGACCTCCCGCAGAGCCAGGCCGTCCAGCAGGGGGCCGGTGGTGGAGGATCGGGGCCCGTCGTCAAAGGTGAGGGCGATCAGGGGCGGGGACCCCACCGTCACCTCCAGCCGGGCGCCCGCCCGGGTTGCCGGCTCCGGCGCCGGGAGCGCCGCCAGCAGGGACAGCGCGCATGACAGCGCCGCAAATTTTTTCCAGTTCACCGCCGCCTCCGCCTCCTTGACCTGTTTGCTGTCAGTATGCGCGGGGAACCGAAAAAATTGCGATGAAAAATTTGTTATGGACGCAGAGAAAAAGCGTGAATAGACCCACCGAACACACACTCCCGCAGATACAGGGATCTGTCCCACACCTCCGCAAAGCCAGGAAGGCGGGCCATCATTTTGACCAGCGGCCTTTTGACCACAATACCGCGCGCAGCCATGTAAGCCTCCTCTATCAATCAGGGCCGGGGAAACTCCCCGGCCCGGTTTTCAGTCTTCCTTTTTCCGTCCTCCAGCAGCTCTTCCATCTTCTGTTTCGCTTCCTCCAGATCTTTGCAGCCGTCCAAGAACCATACGGTTCATTTTAATAATCTTGTCAAGCTACTTGTCTGTCATCTGTAGCGCCTGCATATGATGTTCGCCTCACTGTTTGGGCACCGTCTTTGTGATGGTAGCCTTGGGGTCCTCCGTGTCGAAAACAGTCTTGGTGGCCGCGGCCAGTCCGGCGATACCCTGGAGCTCGGAGGGAATAATAATCTTGGTGGCCTTGCCGTTGGCGGCGGCCTGGAAGGCCTCAAGGGCCTTAATGGTCAACACACCCTGGCCGGGGGCGGCCTCGTTAATCAGGCGGATGGCGTCGGCGGTGGCCTGCTGGACCTTCAAAATGGCTTCCGCCTCGGCCTCGGCCTCCAGAATCTTGGCCTGCTTGGCGCCTTCGGCCTGGAGGATCGCGGCCTGCTTGGCGGCGTCGGCCCGGAGAATGGCGGCCTGCTTTTCACCCTCGGCCACCAGCACCTGGGACTCCTTCTTGCCCTGGGCCTGGAGGACGGATTCCCGGCGCTCCCGCTCGGCCCGCATCTGCTTCTCCATGGCCTCTTGAATGTCACGGGGCGGCATGATATTTTTCAGCTCCACCCGGTTGACCTTGATGCCCCATGGGTCTGTGGCCTCGTCCAGAAGGGCGCGCATCTTGGTGTTGATGTGGTCCCGGCTGGTGAGGGTCTGCTCCAGGTCCATATCGCCGATCAGGTTGCGCAGGGTGGTGGCGGTGAGGTTCTCAATGGCGGACATGGGATTCTCAATGCCATAGGTGTACAGCTTGGGGTCGGTAATCTGGAAGTAGACAACGGAATCAATCTGCATGGTCACGTTATCCTTGGTGATGACAGGCTGGGGCGCAAAGTCCACTACCTGCTCCTTCAGCGACACGTTTTTCACCACCCGGTCGATAAAGGGCATCTTGAACTTCAGGCCCTCGTTCCACACAGCGTAGAACACGCCCAGACGGGTGATTACATAGGCCCTGGACTGAGGTACGATTTTGACACAGGAGCCGAAGATGATGAGCAGTACAACAACGATTGCGACAATGGGCAGAACAACCTTCAAAATTTCCATAATCTCGTTCCCTTCCTTTGATTTATTGTAATTACAGGGTTTCTACAAACACCTTTACCCCCTCGATCCGCCTTACCTTCACCTGGGTTCCGGCGGGGATGACCACGCCCAGCTCACTGCGGGCGGTCCAGACCTGGCCCAGCACATTGATCTGACCTGTGCCGGCCTCGTTGTCGATGGTCTCGGTGACTGCGGCGGTCTGGTTCACCACCCGGTCAGCGTTGGTCGGGGAGCGGCGCGGATGTACAAAGCGGGATGCCGCGGGACGTACCAGCGCCAGCGTCAGAGCGGACACCGCGGCGAACACAATGAGCTGGAACCAGAACTGGCCGCCCAAAACGGCCACCAGGAATCCGCCTACCGCCCCTGCGGCAAACCAGATGCACACCAGTCCAACCGTGACCGCCTCACCCGCCACAAGGGCAATAAACGCGATCAGCCAAAATGCCGTCATACCGGCAGCGCCTCCTTTCAAAGCTTGGTTGCTTTTTGACACTTCTATCATATCATACCGGAGGGAAAAATACCACCATATCGACAAAATTTTTAACTGGTTTTAATCTTTCGGTTCCTCGGGCAGCTCCTCCAGCGCGGCGGTGAGCCGCCGGCGGTAGGCCTCTACCGCCTCCTTCGGCCGCACCAGGGTAACGCTGCCGTTCAGCCCCACAAGCCAGCCAAAAAACTGGGGGCTAATCACCACGGGCAGGGTGACGGTGAAGTGCTCCTCCCCGTCGGGGACCAAAATCACGTCCTGACCGAAGCGGTCCCACACCAGGCTGGCCTTATCCCTCCGCCCCCGGAGGGTAATCTGCATCTCCCGGCCGCTGTACATGCCGAAATGCTTCTGGCCATACCGCGCCAGGTGGAAGTCCGGATACTGCTCCCGCCCCTCCCGTTCCATACCTGTGACCACAATTTCCGTCATCTTGTCCACCCGGTAGTGGCGCAG
>JAAWCR010000092.1 GCA_022793355.1 Lawsonibacter sp.
CCCACGGCCAGCCCAGTAATGGGGATAACCGGCATCTGGCCCAGACTGCTGGGAAAGCCGATTACCTGCATCTCAAAATCTGTCGCTCCATAGGCGGTCTCCGTGTTCGCCGCGCCCCAGTAGGCCATGACAATGGGGGTTTTTCCCGCCAGAAAATCCGGTCTCTCGGACTCGATGGCTTCGCTGACGAGGGCCTTTTCCGCGTCGATATAGCCATGGTCCATCAAAGTCTGGAGAAATTCAAAACCGGGACGCAGATAGTCGCTGTACCGGGCCTCGCCGCGGTTGAGGGCGTCAATCTCCGCTTGAGTGTTCCCACCGTTGTACAGACTGGCGTAGGCCTGGGCGAAAACGAAGGCCTCCAGCCACCAGCGGTTGGCCCCGACAGGGGTTTCAATGCCGTTCTCCTGAAAGACACGGCAGCACTCCAGAAAATCCTCCGGCGTCTCCGGCAGGGAGAGGTTGTACTGCCTAAACAGGTCCACGTTGACAAACAGGCCGTAGGCCACTACTTCCTGGGGAATAGCGACTAGCTTGCCGTCTACGGTGTTAGCGGTGAGAATGATTTCCCGCAGATTCTTCACGCTGTCCAGACCGGACAGATCCATGAGCTTTCCCTCCGCCCCCAGGGCCAGCACAGCGTCCGGGTTGAGCAGGTACAAATCGTCCATGTTGTTTCGGGCCCGGTCCAGGCACACGTCGTCGTAGGTTTTGTCCTGATAGTCCTCCGCTGTATAGGTTCGATACACCATGGTCACGCCCAGCGCTTCCTCCGCCATGGCTACTGTTAGGTCCGACGCGGTGCGGGCCACATTCTCCGCGTCGGGGTCGGTCTTTTCCATGGGACTGAACAGGTTGACCACCCTGTTCTCTTTCTCGTCCTTGGAAATCAGGTTTTTGGGGTCCTCGTGGCCACAGGACGCCAGCGCCAAAACCATCAGCGCCGCCAGACAGGCGCAAATTCGTTTTGTCATATGCGTTATCCCTCTCTTTTCTGCTTGCTGTACTGCCAGATGGTCCGTTTCAAAAGCTCCATGTTCAGAGGCTTGGGCACGTGGGCGTCCATTCCGGCATCCAGTGCGGCTTTCTCATCCTCGGCAAAGGCGTTGGCCGTCATGGCGATAATGGGAACGCATGTGGCATCCTCCCGTTCCAGGGCCCGGATGGCTTTCGCCGCCTCGTGGCCGTTCATCACCGGCATCTGCACGTCCATCAGGATGGCGTCGAACTCGCCGGGGGCCGAGCGCTGGAAGCGTTCTACCGCCAGCTGGCCATTGACCGCAATCTCGCAGGAGGCCCCCTCAATGTCCAGGAGTTCCTGCAAAATTTCCGCGTTGATCTCGTTGTCCTCCGCGGCAAGGAAGTGCATCCCGCGCAGATTCGCGGGGGCTTCGACCTGAGGCGGCTGCGCCGCCTCGTTCCACAGATCCTCAAGCTTCCCCCGGAGGGCGGAGACAAAGAAGGGCTTTGTGAGGGCGTCCGTGCGGGGGAGGGAGAAGGCGTCCTCCATGCCCTCCGCGTCAAATTCCGCCAGGAGCAGGAGCGGCACGGCGTCCGGAAGCTCCGCCCGCAACAGCCTGGCTCCCTCCAGGCCGCAGGCCTCCCAGTCCAGCAGCACCAGATGGAAGTCCGCACCGCTCCCGATCCGCGCCACCGCCTCCTCCACGCTGGCGGCGGCATCCAAGGCAACGCCGGTATCCCGCATGAGGGTTGAGATATCCTCCCGGTTTTCAGGGGGGCCGCCGACTGCCAGCATACGGGAGATGCCATGCTTTTGCCAGAATTTACGGTCGGCCTCCTCCTCAAGCACCCGCAGCTCCAGGTCCACCCGGAAGAGGGAGCCCTGGTTCACCTCGCTGAACACCTCGATGGTGCCGCCCATCAGCTCTACAATGCTCTTGGTGATGGCCATGCCCAAACCGGTGCCCTGAACCTTGTTGGTGGTGCTGTTCTCCGCCCGGGTAAAGGCGTCGAAGATGGTTTCTAGATATTCGGGGGTCATACCGTATCCGTTGTCCTCCACCTCAATGCGGATGGGCTCGTACTGTTCGGAGCGCTGATTGAGGCCGATGATGCGGAACCAGATGCTTCCCCCCTCCGGCGTGTATTTTACCGAGTTGGAGAGGAGGTTGATCAGAATCTGGTTGATTCGGGTCTCGTCCCCCACCAGATACTCATGGCGGATGCCGGAGACCTCCAGATGAAATTCCTGCCCCTTCGCCTTGGCCATAGGCTGGATAATGGCGTCTACAGAGGAGACCACGTCGTTTAGGGCGAATTTCTCCAGGTTCAGCACGACTTTTCCGCTTTCGATTTTGGATACGTCCAGAATATCGTTGATGAGGCTGAGCAGATGCTGGCCGGAGGCCATGATTTTTCGGGTGTATTCCCGTACCTTAGCCGGGTTCTCCGCGTCCTTGGCCAGCAGCGTGGTGAAGCCCAGCACCGCGTTCATGGGCGTCCGGATGTCGTGGGACATGTTGGACAGAAAGGTGGTTTTGGACTCGCTGGCGATTTGAGCGGCCCGCAACGCCTCGGCGAGCTGCTGGCTGTGCAGCCTGCGCTCCGCCTCCTGCTCCCGGTGCAGCTTATCCTGCTGCCGCCAGTTAAGGTAGTACACGGTGATGCACAGGAAAAAAGCCGCAAGCAGAGAGGTGACCACAATTACAATGTTTTGATTGACGGTGCGCCCCTCCTGCTGAATGGCCTCCACCGGTACGTAGCCCACCAGGAAAATCGTCCCGTCGTTTACGGACCACATGTAGTTGAGCGCTTGTACGGACCGGATGTTGTGGTAGAACAGGGCGTTTTTCCCGGTATGCAGGCAGTCCTCCACCTCTGCGCGGATCTCCGGGTCCTGAATGTTGTTAGCCCGGTAAAAGTCGTTCAGATTCAAGTGGCCGGCGCTGCGCTGACCCATTCCCTTGGGCTTGAGAACAAAGCGCTGGCTCTCCGCGTCCATGATATACAGCGACGCCTGCTTGTTATAAAACCCGTCCGGGAGGGACTGGTCAATCACATCATATACATATTCAGCATAGAGGGTTCCGATGACCTGTCCGTCCCGCTCAACCGGACACTTTATGGTGTAGGACCATGTGCCCATGTAGTTCAGATAGGACTGGGAGATGGGCAGGCCCATGACCGTGTCCCCCGCAGAGAAGTCCAGATCCTCTTCGGTAAAGGGTTCCCCGGTGTTGGACACCCCCTGGGTGTTTCCGGAGAGGATCAGCGACATTTTTGCCATGGTTTGATTTCGCTCAAAGTTGCGGATATATTCCTCCGGGTCCTCCACCCGCGCAATCTCCTGGGCAATCAGCTTCTGAAACTCCGCTTCGCTGCGCAGGATAGCCTCAATGGTGTTTTGGATCAGGTCCAGGCTCTCGCTCACGTTTTGAATGGCGGACGCGGACATCTCTTTTGAGGTTTTTTGCGCCACCGCGAATATAATCGTCCCAAAAATGCAGAAAATCAAAATTATGGAGAGGAGTAAGGTGAAACTTCCCCGCTTTGTCTGCCGGTTTGACGGTTCTTTCATAAACGATCCCCATTTCAGCGCTCCGGGTACACGATTGGATTCCAATAAAAAAGTCGTCAGCTTGCACAGCGGACCCGTTTGCCGCTCTGCTCTATTATACTATTTTATCCCTTTTAGTGTCAATACAGCGGACCAAATTGAGAGTGTCCTAATGCGCATTTATAATCGGGATACGCCATGCAGGGGCCGCCGCAGGGGTAAAAATAGAGAAGAGAGCGCTGGTTTAAGCGCTCTCTTCGGATTCAAAATCGGAGGGACGAAGCCAATGAACTGCCGTGTGAAGAAACAGCCCGCGCCTGCTGCTTATTTTGTAACGTTCTGGCACAAGCGCATCAGAATCGCCGCGAATTCACCGCGGTTCACCGTTCCGCTGGGGTTCAGATACCCGTCTGACGTGCCGCTGATAATCCCTTTGCTGACCGCCCAGGTCCAGGCGTTTCGGGAGGCGGCGGAGGTGAGCAGGCGGCTGTCGGAATATTGGGACAGGTTCCCGGAGGCGGACACGTCGCCGCCCATGAGGAAGCAGCACTGGTACAGATAGGTAACCACATCCTGGCGGGTCATGGAGCCGGCGGCGTGGTTGCCCCTGGCGGCGCCGTTCTGCATCGCCCAGTTGGTCAGCTCCCGGTCGTCCATGGCGGGCGCGTTCAGCCATTGGGCCATGATCTTCCACATCTGACGGTGGGACACGGGGGCGTTCAGGCGGAAGGATCCGTCAGCCGCTGTGTCCAGATAGCCGTTTTGATACGCCCACTGGGCGGAGGGGTAGGCCCAGGAATTCGTGGGGACGTCCCGCATTATGGCGGCCGGCCGCCACGTGCTCTGGGGGAAAACAGGGGTGGAGGCGGCGGGGCTGGAGGCGGTTTCCACAGGCTGGTAGTAGGTATAGGAGGTATACACGGAGCGCAGGTCGAAGCCAGCGTCAATGGTTACGTCAGAGTAGGGCATAACAAAGGAGTATTTTCTCCCGTCCTGGTCCAGATAGAGGCGGTAGCCGTTTGACCGCTCTACCCGAATCCAGTCCAGCGTATAATCGGTGTCTGGGGACACGGTAATCGTGACCCATTCGCCCGGCCTGGCATGCTGGTGCGTCACATAAATTCTGCCGTGGCGAATCCCGGATTGAACGCTGATGCTGTACTCGTCCTTTTCCTCCTCGCCGGGGCCGTCGGGGTCCTTTATTTCGGTCCACTTGGCAAAAAGCTCGGTATCTGCGGTGATTTTTGTATCAAAATCCCACTCGTTCTTGCAGTCCTTTTCTTTGTACCAGCCGCCGAACTCATACCCGTCCCGTTTCGGGTCG
>JAAWCR010000093.1 GCA_022793355.1 Lawsonibacter sp.
CTCGCGGATCAGGTTATATTCTTCCCGGCTGATTTCACTTGGATATTGACGCATTTCCCCCAACTCCCGCTTGTTTTTCTCTATTATCTGCCTCCCGCCTCCTTTTGTCAAAAGATTTTAAACAGGCTCTAAAATCACAATCTGCGCCTTTTCCCGGTGGGCCTTCCGCAGCATGTTCAGCTGTTCCCGGATGTTGGCGGGCCCCCGCCGGTGAATCGGATGTTCGCCGCCATCTGTACCGATCCAGACAGGATCTGTCCCTGTCGTCTTGGTAAAAACCCGGTATTTTGTCCGCAGGGCGGCATCTAACAGGCGGCAGGTGGAGGTTTTACCTCGGATCCCGTTTACATGGATCACCGCCAAAAAGTCTTTCTGCTGCCTGTCATGGACGTACTTTTCCAGCATCCACGCTGCCATCATAAGAACTGTTATTGTCAGCAGAGGCCAAAACATAAAACCACCTCCAGCTCGATTTTCCTCAGTATAGCATATGTTTTTCATTCCGCATATGGAAATCCCCGCCGAAAGCACTGAGAAAAATGAGACTAAATTGACGCTCTTTATTGGCACACTGTATCATTGCGTCACCGAAAGGGAAACAGTTTTCACTTGCGCAAAACTTTTTGAAAAGAACAGGAGGAAAGACATGAAAAACTTGAAACGACTCCTTGCCTTGGCCTCGGCCATGGCGCTGGCGGTATCTCTAAGTGCTTGCGGTCCCCAAGGAGGCGCCGGCACCCCCGCGAATTCCGTCTCGTCCCAAACGCCTCCCAGCTCCAGCGCCCCGGTCGAGCCGGACGAGGCCAAACCCTACATCGAAATTCCTGCTGAATTCCAGTCCTGGGACGAGAATGGGCAGCAGATCACCCGCTCCATGCTGACCACCGCGGACAACGGCATGGTGTCCTCGCTAAATTATGTGGCCTCCAAGGTGGGAGCCGACATCCTGGAGAGCGGCGGCAACGCCATCGACGCCGCCGTAGCCACCGGCTTCGCGCTGGGTGTCTGTGAGCCCATGATGAGCGGCATCGGCGGCGGCGGGGCGATGACTATCTACGACGCCGAGACCCAGGAGACCGTTTTCATCAGCTTCCGGGAGGTCTCCCCCAAGAACATGGTGGCTGACCTGTGGGTTGAGGACGAGGAAGGCAATGTCATCGGCAACCACAAGATGAAGGGCGGTCTGTCCGTTGGCGTCCCCGGCGAGGTGGACGGCCTGTGCTACGCCCTGGAGACCTACGGCACCATGAGCCTGGAGGAAGTGATCCAGCCCGCCATCGACCTGGCCTACCAGGGCTATACTGTCAGCCCGGCCTTTGTGGAGAACGTGAACCGCGCCTACAACACCATGCGTTCCAGCGCCCAGCTGACAGAAATCTATCTGGACGAAAACGGTTTGCTTCCCCAGGTGGGCGACATTATCCAGAATCCCTACCTGGCCCGTGCCCTGGAGCGCATCCGGGATAACGGTCCCGAGGGATTCTACTCCGGCCCCATCGCCGAAGCCATGATTGACGCGGTGCAGCGGGCTGGCGGCGTTCTGGTCCAGGAGGATCTGGACAGCTACAAGTGCTGGGAAGAGGAGACTGTCTCCACTGTACATAACGGGTACACCGTCATTTCTTCTCCCTCTCCCTCCTCTGGCGGCACCTTTATCATCGAGACGCTGAACATTATGGAAAACCTGGAACAGTATGAGCACGGCTCTACCCAGTGGGCCCACCAGCTGGCTGAGGTACAGAAGATGGTCTTTGCCGACCGGGGCCAGTATATGGCCGACACCCGGTTTGTGGAGGTCCCCATCTCCGGCATCACCAACAAGGATTACGCCGCTAAGCTGGCCGCCAAGGTGGACATGACCAAGGCCCAGACCTTCCTGTATGACGATCCATGGCCCTATGTGGACGACCATTACAACACCACCGGCTATGAGGTCGCCGACAAGGAGGGCAACATGGTCGCCGTCACCAAGACCTTGAACTACTGGTGGGGCTCCGAGGTGTATGTGGAGGACTACGGCTTCTTTATGAACGACCAGATGGATGATTTTGTCACCGGCAAGCAGTCCGCCAACTCCGTGGAGCCCGGCAAGGCCCCGCTGTCCTCCATCTCCCCCACCGTGGTGCTGGACTCCGATGGCAAGCCCTTCGCCGTGCTGGCCGCCCCCGGCGGCTCCGCCATCTATCCCTGCATTGCCCAGATCATTTTGAACATGACCGACTACGACATGTCCCTGGAGGAGGCCTTCCTGGCGCCCCGGGTTATCTGTAACGGCTTTGAGTTCACCTATGACAAGCTGAGCGAGGATATTGTGGCAGAGCTGACCTCTCTGGGCCATGAGAATATTCTGGAGGGCACCTTCCCCTCCCCCAGCGGAATCCGCTATGTGGACGGAAAGCTGCAAGGCATCGTAAACGAAGCCAATCCTGACGGCGCCGCTGTTGGCTTCTAAGAATTTGAAAGGAGACTTTGCCCTATGAAAAAGCTGATTACTTCTCTGTTGTGTGCCGCGCTGACCCTTTCCCTTCTCGCCTCCTGCGGCGGAGGCGGGAACAATGCCAACGCGAATAGTAAAAGCGGCGCCAACACCTCGGCCAATCCGTCCAGCGGCAGCGCCGCCAATGCGGAACTGCCTGAGCTGACCGGCGGCTTTGAGACTCCGATCCTGCTTACCTCTGCCGGCCAGAGCGCCGATTCCGACATCATCAAGACCCTCTGCACCAAGGCCAATATCACGGTCGAGCTGGAGAACCGGGCCACCGCTGAAAATCTGGATGGCATAAAGACCTTGCTCATCTCCGTGGGCGGCTCCTCCAAGGGGCTGGGCGCGGCCGGTATCGACGCCGATCAGGAGATCGCCCGGGTTCAGAAGCTGATTAAGGCCGCCCAGGACGCCGACATCAAAATCATCGCGATGCATGTGGGCGGCGCCCCCCGCCGCGGCGACCTGTCGGACAAGTTCCTGCCCGACCCCTTCAACGCCGCTGACGCCGCTGTCGTGGTTTCCGGCGGTGATACGGACGGCCTGATCCGTGGTCTGCTCGCGGCCAACAGTGTTCCCTCCGCTTATGTGGACAGCCAGGCCGACTGCATCGGCTGCCTGACCACTCTGTTCAGCTGATTTTTCTTTCGTCGCGCAGGGCCCCATAGCCATTTGAACTGCCAGATGGCGTTTCCGGTGGCTGTGGGGCTCTTTTACGCCGGTTTATCAGAAACATATCCGTTTTGTACCATTTTAAAATCATGTGAAAGCGAGGTCGTTCCATGAACCTTCAGCTGATTACCTTCCTGGTTATGGTGGCCATTTTCATGCTGGGATGTTTCCTGCTCAAGCTGCCCGTCAGCGTGTCTCTTATGCTGTCCTCTATTGGCGGAGCCCTGGCAGCTGGTGAAGGATTTCCCATCCGCCACTTTGTAGAAGGTACATTCTCCTATATTGATACGATCTTAATTATTTGCAGCGCAATGGTTTTCATGAAAGTCATAGAGGCGTCCGGGGCGCTGGACGCGCTGTGCTCCCTGATCATTCGGAAGTTCCATAAGCATCCGGCTCTGCTGTTGATTTTCATTATGTTTGTCATCATGTTCCCCGGTATGATTACCGGCTCCTCTACCGCCGCGGTTCTCTCCGGCGGCTCCATCATGGCCCCTGTCCTGCTCACCATGGGGATCGACCCGGTCAGTACGGCGGCGATCATCGCCATGGGCGGCCTGATGGGCATGGTGGCTCCCCCTGTCAATCTGCCCGCCATGATTATCGGCGGCGGGATTGACACCCCCTTTGTAGGCTTTGGCATTCCGCTGGTCCTGCTGGCTTTCCCGGTCGCCGTCTTCTCCGTCCTGTTCCTGGGGCTGAGGCCGGTGCGTCAAATGGACTATGAAAAGGTTGCTCCTACCCTGAATCTGGAGTTATCCAGCCAGTACGGCTTCCGGATCTATCTCCCCATTCTGCTGCTGGTCGTTCTGATGTGCCTGACTAAAATCGTAAAGATCATCCCGGATGTGGGTATGCCCGTTATGTTCCTGATCAGTGCCGCTTTGGGATTGTTTACCGGAAAGAAAATCAAGGTGCTGGACGCGGTTCAAGAGGCCGTCCATACCTCCCTGCCTGTCATGGGTATCCTGATGGGAGTCGGTATGTTTATCCAGATTATGACACTGACCGGCGTACGCGGATTTATCGTCTCTGTCTGTCTGGGCCTGCCGGAACAGCTTCTGTATCTGGCCGCCGCCATTTCCATCCCCCTCTTTGGCGCGGTTTCTTCCTTCGGCGCGGCAAGCGTACTGGGCGTGCCTTTCACCCTCGCGTTCCTGAACGGCAATACCATCGTGACCATCGCCGGCCTGTCCCTTGTCGCCTCCCTGGGTGACATGATGCCTCCCACCGCCCTGGCTGGTATCTTCGCGGCCAAGGTCACCCCGGGGGTGGAAAGCTACACCTCCGTACTGAAACGCTGCGCGATCCCCATGGCCGCTGTCATGGTGTGGGGCCTGATCTTCGTGATATTCTCCAGCAAAATCGCTGGTCTGATTGGATAGGAGGCTGGCAACAATGATGACAATACTGTACCGGCTGATCGCCCTGCTCCTGTTGGTCTTTGTGGGCCGCGACTTTTTTAAAGAGGAAACACCGTCATTGAAAATCAACGCGTGTATGGTGATGGCTCCTCTGGTGCTGCGTGTGCTGATGATCAAATGAAAGGAGACCCATTATGCTTGAAAAAATCAGAGCGCAAAAGACGCTGATTACCGTTTTGTGTCTGGTTATGACCCTCGCCATCACTGTGGTGGCCGGCATGGACTTTTACCAGTTCCGCAACTATCAGGAAGTTATTATCCCAGGGGAGGGAGTGACCGGCAGCTTTATGCTCAGCGAATACCTCCCCGACCTGAAGGGCACCTATGGCGATACTACGGTCTATGTGATGGAGGGCAAAACAGACGGGCCCAGTATGCTGGTGCTGGGCGGGACTCATCCCAACGAGCCCTCGGGCCATATGGCCGCCATCTCCCTGGTGGAGCACTGCACGGTAGATTCCGGAACCCTCTATGTGATCCCCCGGGCCAACAATAGCGCGTTCACACACAACGACGCGCAGGAGGCGTCCCCCCATTTCTACCATATCCAGACGGCCAGCGGCACCCGGGAGTTTGTCTTTGGTTCCCGGGCCACCAACCCTCTGGACCAGTGGCCTGACCCGGACGTCTACACCCACCAGCCCTCCGGTCAGAGTCTTTCCGGAAGCGAAACCCGAAATCTGAATCGGGGATACCCCGGCGTGGCGAACGGAAATATGACAGAGCGAGCCTGTTATGCTATTACTGAGCTGATTAAAGATAAGGAGATCGACATTACGGTGGACCTCCATGAGTCCTCTCCGGAGTACCCCACCATCAATGCCATGGTGGCCCATGAGAGCGCCATGGAACTGGCCTCTAACGCTCTGCTGGACATGATGCTGGATGGCGTGCAGATCAGCCTGGAGCCGTCCCCTTCCACCCTGCATGGCCTGACTCACCGGGAACTGGGTGATTTTACCGATACCCTGCCCGTCCTGATGGAAACCGCGAATCCCTCCCACGGCCGCCTGCGCGGCGCTACCAACGAGGAGCTGGTGCTGACCGGAAAGGACCCCTATTACCTGAAGGCGGCGGAGAATGGGTATGTCTGGGTTCCCTATGATGAAACTGGCGTGGCCATCGAAGAGCGGGTGGCCCGTCATTTGACCGGTATTCATTACCTCTGTGAGGAATATGGCGCTCTCTATGGTGAGACGCTCTCTATTGTTGGTATCCCCAGCTATGATGAACTGCTTAACGGCAGCTTGAGCGATTATTTGAACTGATTCGGATTATGATAAAGCCTGTGTCCGACCAGAATTAACCTCCGGTCGGACACAGGCCGTTATGATTCAGGGCAAGATTTACTCTTGGCGGGCAGGAGCAATCTTCGCGTATCCGTTCCAAGCAAACAGAGCTTTTTCGGCCTCATTGCTGTGGGCGGGAATTTGGATGGAACCGCCCGGCAAAGAAGCCATCTCAATATCAAATTTCTTTACTTTATCGGTATTCCGCCCAGTTGAACTGCCGCAATTCATAACTGCCTCGGCAAGTTCAGAACCTGGAATAGTGAGGACCACCTTTTTATTGTTACGCACCATCTCTCCACCTTCCAGATAATCTGATGTTCTACTTGATTCAATTCAAGCTTTATATTATGATTATATCAGGAGCATATCAGAAAGCAAGTACGCACATTAGTGTAATATACTTACCAAAAGGATAGTGTATCATGGATAAACGGTATATTGGCGAAATTTCTTACAAAACACTCAGCGCCTCTTTAAAAGAGTTAGAGACTGACCAGCTGGTACATCGCGAAGAATACCCCCAAATTCCGCCCAAAGTAGAGTATAGCCTTACAGCACGCGGAAAATCGCTTATCCCTATTTTAGACGCTATGTGCGATTGGGGATATCAGAACCGCGTGTAACTTTACCCACAGTAAAAATCAACAACACT
This sequence comes from Lawsonibacter sp., assembly GCA_022793355.1. Lineage (GTDB taxonomy): Bacteria > Bacillota > Clostridia > Oscillospirales > Oscillospiraceae > Lawsonibacter. Next base: position 6,523 of record JAAWCR010000093.1, read on the forward strand.
TATACGAAAATAGATATAACGTTATAAAGTTTTTCGTCTTTGCTTCCAGAAACGCTATCTCATATAATAACAGCATACGGAATGCTGCGTCCGCGGCAAATTTAAAGGAGGCAATCCATATGAGTAAGAAAATCGTTGTTATTACTGGCAGCCCCCGGAAGAATGGCAACAGCTTTGCCATGACTGACGCTTTTATTCAGGCGGCGGAGGCAAAAGGCCACACCGTCACCCGGTTCGACGCCGCCATGATGAAAATCGGCGGCTGCCACGCCTGCGAAACCTGCTTCAAAACAGGCAAGGCCTGCTCCTTTGACGACGACTTCAACACCATCGCCCCCGCGATCCTGGAAGCGGACGCTGTCGTGTTCACCATGCCCGTTTACTGGTACTCCATCCCGGCCCAGATCAAGGGGGTTATCGACCGGCTGTACTCCCTCGTAGTGGGAGGCAAGGATATCGCGGGGAAAGAGTGTGCCATCATTACCTGCTGCGAAGAAGAGGATGTGTCTGTGATGGACGGCGTCCGCATCCCGCTGGAGCGCTCCGCCGCTCTGATCAAGTGGAAGATGGTGGGCGAGGTACTGGTACCCGGCGTTCTCAACGCAGGGGACATCGCCAAAACGGATGGCTGCAAGCAGGCGGCGGCACTGGCTGAAAAGTTTTAAGGAGATGTGGCGTATGGGAAAGAATATTGTTATTTTAAACGGCAGTCCCCGGAAAAACGGCAATACCTCCGCCCTGGTTCAGGCTTTTACCAAAGGCGCTCAGAGCGCCGGACATACCGTGACGGAATTTTTCCTGGATAAAATGGATATCCACGGCTGTAAGGGCTGTTTCGGCGGACACAGCAGCCGGGAGTGCCCCTGCGTCCAGCGGGACGACATGGCACAGATCTACCCTGCGGTAAAGGACAGCGATGTTGTGGTGCTGGCTACCCCGCTCTACTACTGGAATATGAGCGGCCAGCTCAGGACGGCAGTTGATCGTCTGTTTGCCCTGGAGGAGGGGGACGGCAATTTGCTCAGAGGGCATAACAGGGCTTCCGCCCTTCTGATGGCCGCAGAGGGCCACGGCTTTGAGGACGTTCTGCTGTACTACAACCACCTGATGGGGCATCTGAACTGGAAAAATCTCGGCCACGTTCTGGCCGGCGGGAACGGAGATGTAGGCGACATAGAGGGCAAATCGGAACTCCAGCAGGCCTATAATCTCGGAAGCTCCATATAAAAATATCCCTGGTGCATGTCTCCGCTATGCACCAGGGATATTTTTTATGCGGTTATCCCTTTTCAGCCGCCGTGACTTTGGCCCCGCCTCCTGGAGCGTTTGGCCTTAGCTGCCGGCACTTCTGCCCGGCTGAGTTAAAGGTATAACCACATTTGTTTATATTTTTTTTATAAACTTCTTACAGAATCTTCAGGTTTTTTCTCCCGGCCAGTGCTACTCTTAGGAGCAGCTTCCAAAAGAAAAGAGGTTTTGAGCCAATGAAATCAAAGATTCTCGCGGCAATTCTCTCCGCGGGCCTGCTTCTGACTGCCTGCTCCACATCTGGCGGAGCCAGTTCCTCCAACCAGCGAGAGGGGGAACGGACGTTGACCTTGTCTGACCAGGAAATCAAGCTGGACGGACAGACCCTATCCCAAGATAGCGAAGGGGCGGTAACGCTCTCTCACGATATTGTCTACTACCACGACAACACCGGAGAGGACTACGGCGAGGGCACCCAGGCCGACATGCACACCCAGGAGGAGGCGGATGCCCACACGGTTGTCACCATTCGGAAAGCGGGGACCTACCGGGTGTCGGGGACCCTGTCCGCCGGACAGCTGGCCATAGACCTGGGCAGTGAGGCCAAGCGCGACCCGGAGGCCGTGGTCACGCTGGTGCTGGACGGGATGGACATCACCTGCACCGTGGCCCCGGCAGTGATCTTCTACAACGTCTACGAGTGCGACGAGGCCTGGGTGGCCTATGACGAGGAGGAGACGGAAAACTACTCTGTCCAGCCCGCCGACGTGGACACCTCCGCGGCCGGCGCTAATGTGGTGTTGGCCGACGGTTCCGTCAATCAGGTAAACGGCTCCTATGTGGCCCGAATCTACAAGGAGGGCACTACCAAGAAGCTCCATAAATACGACGGGGCTTTCTACGCCAAAATGTCCATGAATATCAATGGAGAGACGGAGGGAACCGGCACGCTTTCCATTACGGCGGACAACGAGGGACTGGACAGCGAACTCCATCTGACCATCAACGGTGGGCAGATCAATATCCAGGCCCAGAACGACGGCATTAATACCAACGAGGACAACGTGTCTGTTACCACCATCAACGGCGGCGCGCTGCGAATCAACGCCGGTTTAGGCGAGGAGGGTGACGGCATCGACTCCAACGGCCATATTGTGATCAACGGCGGC
>JAAWCR010000094.1 GCA_022793355.1 Lawsonibacter sp.
AGCTCAAATTCCATGATTTTCTCCTTACAACAGCCAATCCAGTTCCAGCTCCCATGCGGCCAGGGGGTGGTCCGGCTTGTTTTTCTCCCCGTGAAAGTCACTGCCGCCGGTGATATGCAGGCCGTATTTTTTAGCAATGGACAAATATTCTGCCGTCTGCTCCGGCGTATGGATGGGGTAATAACACTCGATCGCGTCCAGGCCGTAACCCTTCAGCCGCTTCACCAGTTCCTCCAGCGTCTCCTCATTCAGTACGATCTGATAGGGGTGGGCCAAGGAAACCTTTCCGCCTGCAGCTTTAATCCGCTCCACGCATTCCCGGGCGCTGGGCTTGGTGCCCTTCTCGATCTCCTGAAACTCCGGGGTATCCAAGTAGCGGTCAAACGCCTCCTTGCGGGTGGACACATACCCGTGCCGGAGCATTACCATCGCGAAATGGGGCCGGCCTATGGACCCGCCGGCCGCCTCCTCGTCCACCTCATCCAGAGGAATTTCCAGGCCCTTGGTCCGCAAGAAGTCCCGGATGCGGTACTTGCGGTCGTTCCGCCCGCCCTTCAGGCTGTTCAGCCACTCCTGCAGGGCCGGCGCGGAAAAGCCGTAGCCCAGAATGTGCAAGTTCAGGTAATCGTCCGCGCTCAGCTCCACGCCCCGGAGCATCCGGAGGTTCCGCTGGTCACTGGCCGCCTGCGCCTCCATCACTCCATCCACGCTGTCGTGGTCTGTGAGGGCCCACACCTGGGCGCCGCGTTTTTTTACCAGCTCCGCCAGTTCTGCCGGGGCATACTGTCCGTCGGACGCTGTGCTGTGGGTATGCAAGTCAGCTTTGTATATCATGCTGCCCTCCTATTCCAGCTCAAAGAATTTGAACAGACGCTCGACAATCTCCTCCGGAGACTCCTGACCGTCGTTCTGGATCACGATGCTGGAGTGCCCCGGCTCGTCCCAAGGCAAATCCACTCCCACTACATTTTTCGTTTTTGATGAGTACAGCTTTTTCTGGTCCCGCTTGTACAGCGTCTCTTGGGTCACCTTCAGGTAAATTTCCCGGTAGTTTTCGATGTTTTTCCGATTCCAGGTTCGGATCTCAGTGTACATGGAGATGCTGCACACCACCACGTCTTTTCCCTGCTCCGCCAAGTCCCGACAATACCGGAAATTCCCCCACGCCCCAGCTTTCCTGGCCTCGGTGGTGTAGCGCTCCTCCACCAGCACCGTGCCGTCAGGGGTGCTGTGCCCCGCCTGGGTGCGGACTTGATCCCCGTCTATCAGAATGGCATCTGGACTGAGCTCCTTCAGCCTCCGGTAAAACAGCCCGCCGATTGTTGTTTTGCCCGCACCAGCTAATCCGGTGAAGAAATAGACCGTTCCTTTTTCACTCATATATTACTTATCCCTTCTTAGTGGTACAGCGGCCGCTCCAGAAGCGCGGGGTCAGGCTCCAGCTTGGGCATCATATGCAGTGGCTGTCCATTTTTCCCCACAAAATACAGCTTGTTCATCAAGATTCCCACTGTATTTTCCCGGTTCGCTAAAATCTCCCTCATGTAATGATCCAACATCTGCCGCTGTACTGTCTCCTCCAGACTGGAATCCCCGTCCACCCCGTCATGAGTAACCTTTGCAACCGCAAATACTAATTTCCAGGTCTTTTGAATATAGCTGTCCATCGTGTCAAAGCCCCTAAGCAGCTGCTTCACCTGTTCCTCGCTCATAGGCTTGCCATCATAATACTGGAAATCATAGCCATAATACTCATAAGCGTCCCGGAGGAAATACTCAATGAAAATCCGTTCGTTATCATTGACAAAATCATCATAGGTCTTGTATACCGGCGCCGGGTCGAACCCCTTTGTCTCCGGGTGGGGGTCCATCTCGCCCGCATCGGAGCAGTAAGTCATGCTCTCGGTATAGGGCAGGTCCAAAAACGCCGCCAGCGCGGTAAAGGTTGCCTTGGGATTCAACTTTCCGTCCTCAAACCGCACAATCACGCTGTCCCGGTAAATTCTGTCCTGCCTGTCTATCATAAAGCTGCGGTTCAGAACACGCTCGGAAATCGCATCGCTGATTACAGTCGGCCTGTCGTCTTCTCCCCGGCTGTTGTTCGCTTCCGCAGCCTTTGCATCCATATACCGCACTGTACCACCGTGGCTAGTAGTGAACCGGCGCATAGGCGTAAAGGTCTTGATGTACTTAAAACCCAAGAACAAGGGCGAATTGCGCACCGTCTCATAGACCTCCGAATAAAGCATCGCCCGATTTTTCGCATCTGCCTTCAGCGAGTAAATAATATTGGAGAAGTGGGGTTGAAAAAACAGCGCCGGCACGATCCGAGAGTTGGGGTCTAAAAATTGGGAGTACTGCTTCTGATACAGATACATGGCTACCAGAATATCCTTGTCGGTACGATTTTTCTTGTGGTACAGCTCCTCAATCAGCCGGGGATCGTCCCACTCCGTAAAGGACTGCATCGCTTCCGACAAACTCTCGCACTGATCAAAGACATCCCGAACCTGTTTTACTGTTTCTTGGATGTTTGTCATCATAACGGACGGCATCATAATCAAGTTGGGGTGGGCGTCGAACACCTCGTTGAACAGGTCGCCGCCGTTGTGGCTGCTCAGCTGGGTGTGCCAGACAATTTTTTTGACCTCGCGGATCGCCAGAGGCCTCACACTCATCTGACTGTAGTCAATATGGAAGCGCTCTTTGAAATCGATGGGATACTGCTCTGCCTCTTCCTCAAAAAGGAAAATGATTTTCTTCTCTTCCAACAGAGATTTTATGTTCAGACAGGCAAGATAGGCGCAAAATTCACTAAAATCTGAATAATGGAGATAAACATGATTTTCCCGGGCTACGTCCTCGCTGCGGCGTACGTTGTCCCGCAGATACTCCAGCTCATATTGCGAATAGATATCCCGTGCCAGAATAGGCTTTTCCAAATCTTTAAAAAAGTAGTGCTTGATCTCGGTCTCTTTGAAATTTATATAATCGCCAAACCGCTCCTCCTTGATGTAGTACGGCGTATAGCTATTGTCATCGTATGGGTAGAAGCAGATGGGTAAATCTTCAAATTTAAGAAAATCCTTGCGGAAAATATAGGGGTACTTTTCCAGCAGCGCGCAGTTCTTCCGGTAGCGCGTCTGCATCAGTTTGAGATTGGGAGCGTAGAACGCCCCGTTCATGACCTGCAAAATGTCCTCCTTGTAAAAGCCCTGATTGTACAGATCACAAAATACGGTGTAGGATATTTTATAGCTGTCTCCGCTGCCAAATTGCAGGATGTACAGCGCGGCCTCCAACTCTACGGCCGGGTCTAAACCGCTGCGGTCATGCAGGACCAAAGTGTAAGCCTGACAGGCTTTTTCTGTTTCGTTTAGCTGTGCCAGCTTCCGCGCGATCTCCAACGCTCTCATTCGGGAAATCTCCTTTTTCGCTCAAAGGGGGGCTGGGCGAAGGCCCAGCCCCCTTTTTGATTGTGCGTATAGATGATAGATTAAGCCGCAGTGAATTAACCCAACAGCTGCAGCACGCCCTGAGGCAGCTGGTTCGCCTGAGCCAGCATGGCCTGGGCGGACTGAACCAGGATGTTGTTCTTCACGTAGCTCATCATCTCTTCGGCCACGTCGGTGTCGCGGATGGTGGACTCGGCGTCCTGGATGTTCTCAGCCATCACGGACAGGTTGTTCTGAGTGTGCTCCAGACGGTTCTGGACAGCGCCCAGGTCGCCGCGGGTGGCGGATACGCTGTTGATGGCGTCCTTGATCTGCTGGATGGCGGAAGCCGCACCGGCCTGGGTGCCGATATCAATGCGGTCAATGCCCAGAGCGCTGGTGTGCATATCGCTGATATACACGCCCATCTGGTTGAAGCCGTCGGCGGTGTCGCCGATCTGCAGGGTCAGGCCGCCGCCGCCCATGTTACCGGCAGCGTTGTACTGCACCAGACCAGTCCAGTTCGCGTCGGAGGCGGTGGCAGTCGTGCCGACCATGTCGTTGTCGTAGGGGCGGTTTACCAATTTCTCAGTCAGCTTGACGGAGGCGCCGGCGTTGCTGGTGGTCACCTTGAACCAGGAGTTGTTCTTGGCGACCTGGGACAGCACCCGGGCGGCCTCGGTGGCCAGGCCGGAGGCGCCGGCCTTCATGTGGCTCAGGTCGATCACGTTGCGGCCGGTAACCTTGCTGTTCTTGCCCACCTTGAAGGTGTACACTTCCTTGCCGATCTTGATCTGAGCCCCGTCTACCACCTTGCCCTTCAGGCTGAAGGTAGCCTGGGCGTACTTCGCCGTGGTTGCCTTGATGGCCTGTTTCTCCACCGTGACACCCTCGGGGAAGCCCTGGTTGCCCTGACTGCCGTTGGCCTTCTTGATGCCGGACACGCTCACATTCATAGCGGTCTTGAAGTCTGTGGTGGGTACGTTCTTCATAGTCAGAGTGATCTTGCCATCCACGACCTTCACAGTGAAGCTGGTGGTGCCAATCTTCACGCTGGTACCAGAAACGGCCTGGAACTGCAGATCCTTGACATAAACCGGGCTGTTCGCAGAGGCGCCGGCAACGCTCGCCTTCGCCACAGTGGCGCCGCCCACCTTAATTTTCACAGTGCCGTCAGCGGTGGCGACTGCCGTAAAGTTCTTCAGATCGACGGAGTAAACGCCCTTTTGGGCAGCTCTGGTATCGGTAGTAGCGTCGCGGACAGCGGTAACCTTCACATTAGTGGACACGCCGTCGTCGCCGCCACCCTGGGAGCCGTCCAGCAGCTTGATGCCGTTGAAGTTGGCGCTGTCGGCGATACGGTTGATTTCGTCCTTCAGGGCATCGACCTCTTTCTGGAGGTTCTCACGGTCGACCTCGTCCTGATAGGTGCCGTTGGCGGACTGAGTGGCCAGGTAGTCCATGCGGTTAAGCATGTCCTGGACCTCCTGCATGGCGCCCTCAGCGGTCTTCACCAGAGAGATGCCGTCCTTGACGTTCTTGGTGGCGGCATTCAAACCAGTAATCTGGGCGCGCATCTTCTCGGAAATAGCCAGACCAGCGGCGTCGTCACCGGCGCGGTTGATCTTGTAGCCGGAAGACAGCTTCTCCAGGTTACCGGACAGCTTGCGGGTGTTAATGTTGTAGTTGCGGTAGGAATTCATCGCCATGATGTTATGCTGGATTCTCATTGTGTGCTCCTTTCGTTATTAGTGTGCCCGCGGCTTCCTTACCGTGCAGCACAGGTCTGTGGTGCGCCGTCCGCCTTGAATACCGTGGCCCCGATACCCAAAGCATTTTGCGCGGTACTATATTTCAACCGGCTCGTCAGCCGTTTGAAACCTCGTTTGTCCGCTCCGCCGGAAACATGTGCTCCAGCTGCCGCCGAAGGGCCTGGACATTACCGTCCTCATCATCCATTTGGCTGAGCACCCTCCGCATGGCGTTTAGGGCCTGAGCCTTGCTCCGGTTCCAGATGACTTCTTTCTTGTGGTAGCGATACCCCTCGTATACGCACTCCGGGCGCTGTCCGCCGGCGCGTTCCAGCACCTCTCCCCGGAGGACGGGGAGCTCTCGCGGGGCGTGGACTACCAGCTTGCAGTGGTCACCGGAGATGCGGTCCAACTGAACCACCACATTGGAGCCGATTGTCATGTATTCGCCCTGGTTCAGGCTCAGGCAGAGCATGTTGTCCACTCCTTTTTCATGCGGCGGTTCGGCCTTCCATCCTCGCGCCATTTCATAGTCATAATGTTTTGGACGCCCCGAGGGGCTTCAGGCATGCGCACACGCCATCTCGTTTCCCACTCTTCGATCCGGAAAACGCTGAGCGAAGCGGAACAAAGATATTTCACTTCGCTCAACGCCCTCCCAACCGAATCACGGGCACTCACCGGCGTCCCCACCGGCAATATCGCAAAACGCTACGCGCTTTTGCCTAACTGAGCAAGGCCCTGGGCCTTGATATTTCTTGCGGCGTTGACTTCCTTTTTATGTACCACATGGCACTTGGGACAAATCCAGGTGCTCTCCCTGTCATGAACCTTATCCCGGATGAAACCGCAGGCCGAACAGGTTCGAGTGGAAGGGAAATAGCGGTCCAAAATAACCAACCGCTTTCCCTGCCGTTCCAGCTTGTACCGCAGGCACTCCCGGAACATCCCAAAGCCGACCTCCAGCGCATTGCCCACCGTCACCTTTTGGGATATCTCCTGTATGGAGTCGCCCCTCATACACACGGCATCCCAGTCGTTGGCTATCCGCCGGGATTCCTTATGTATAAAGTCGCGCCGCTGGTTGGCGATGTGCTCGTGGAGCAGGCGGTATTTTTGCACCATCTCCTCATAGTTTTTGGAGCCATACCGCATCCGGCTTAACTGCCGCTGCATTCTGGCCAGCTTTTCCTGGGACTGCTTCATCCAACGGGGCGAATCGGCCGTGACGCCGTCGTCCGCCACGTAGAAGTGCCGCATGGAATATTTCAGGCCCAGCGTCCTCTCCTCCCTGGGAACCACGGGCTCCGGCTTTTTCACCGCGCATTCATATAAAATGTAACAGTAGTATTTTCCTGACCTGGTTTTCTCCACCGTGATACGCTTGAGCTTCCACCACGCCTGTGGACGGCGGGAAAATTTCGCCTTGACAATTCCAGCCTTGGTCATGCGGATACCGTCTCTGGTGGTGTAGATGGTGGGACCGGATTCAAATTCGTGATTGCAGGCGGTGAAGGAGTTCCGATCCGTTTTCTTCTTTTTGAAATTGGGATGGCCAAAGCTCTCCGGATTCTTGAAAAACACCCGAAACGCCTGACTCAGCTTGTTGTATTCCTGCGTCAGCGCCTGGTTGTCTACCTCTTTTAAAAAGGGAGCGCCGTTTTTATATTTGGCGGGAGTGGGGATAAAATGCTTTCCCGTCTCGCTGTAAAACCGCTGCTGGTCAGACAGCATCTGGTTCCATATGTACCGGCAGCAGCCAAAGGTTTTCTCAAACAGCTCCGCTTGGGCGCTGTCCGGGTAAAGACGGACCTTAAGGGTGGTGTATTGGACTTCATATCCGTCAGTAACACTGTTTTTTCTTGGCCTTGCCAATCCAACCACCCCTTTTCTCCGCTTTTATCCCGCAGTACAGCTTCCGTTTTCCTTCATCCGGTCAACTGCTCTGCGAAATGAATCTCTGGTTATCCCACAGTTTTTTGCAGCCTGCGCCATTGTTATCTGACCGCTGTGCCATGCCTCATAGCATTCAAGAAAATTCTCTGGCAAGGGTTTTCTGGCTGGCCCAAATCGCACGCCCTTGGCTTTCGCCGCCGCAATGCCCTCCGCCTGCTTCTGGCGCCGGAATTCCTGCTGGCTTTGTTTTGCCAGGTTGAGAAACAGTTCTGATACAAAACCGCTCAATAGCTCCTTGCCCTGACTGCTGTCCAGTTGGGCAAGGTCGGTGGAAATCTCCTCCGCTAAGCCTTTTAGCTTGGACTCAAGGCTGTCCTTGCTGACGTTTCCTTCTGTTGAAGCGGATGCCACATTGCTCACCTCACATGGAATTCATTCAAATTAAAAGCTTCGTTAAATCAGAGGTGTGCAAAATCTACAGTTTTTGCGCACTATCAAAATTTTATAAATTTGGATTAAATTTTTTTGAGATACCACTAAACTTTTTGAAAAACAGGCCGATTAATAACAAGAACACATTGAAATAACGGCAGCCCAAAATGTGTAGGATTTGGTTGGATTTCACTCGATAAAATACAAAAAGAGGCCTTGTTGAAGCTGAATTTCAACAGGGTCCTCTTTTTTTTGCTGGATTCCGGCACATATAGTGATTTTTTTGTTAAAATAGACGGACATCTATTTCATTTTAGGAGGAGTTCTGATAATGTCAGGAAAAATTTACGGTTATGTCCGGGTATCTACAAAAGAACAAAAGGAGGATCGGCAGATGGATGCTATGAGGGAATTCGGGGTTCAAGCAAAGCACATTGTGGTAGAAAAACAGTCTGGAAAAGATTTCCTGCGGCCAGGCTACCTCAAATTAGTCAAGTCCATGGCACCGGGTGATACGCTGGTCATTAAGAGTATCGACCGCCTGGGCCGCAACTACGAAGAAATTTTAGAGCAGTGGGCCCGTTTAACGAAGGAAAAGAAAATCGCAATTGTTGTATTAGATATGCCCCTGCTGGACACCCGGGAGTACCGAGATCTGACTGGAACCTTAATTGCGCATATTGTCCTCCAATTGCTCAGCTATGTGGCTCAGACGGAGCGTGAATTTATCCATCAGCGTCAGGCTGAGGGTATCGCTTCAGCCAAGGCCCTTGGGGTCCAATTTGGCCGAAAACGTCTTCCACTGCCCGATGGCTTTGAGGATATGGCGGAAGACTGGTGCTTTGGAAGGATATCGGCTATCCAGGCAAGTAAAGAATTGGGGATGTCCAGGACTACATTTATCCGCAGGGCTGAAGAATGGGGGCTTAAAGAAGGGCTATTAAAAAAATCGGCTGGCCGTTGATGCTGCTCATACCGAAGGGCAGTGCTGTACGTGATCCAAGGCGGAATACAATGGCGGATGCTGCCCAGTGATTATCCAAAATGGCAGAGTGTGTATTATCACTTCCGTGTATGATCGGAGAAAGACAAAACAGGGGTCAGCGTTCTGGACAAAGTGCTGCAAAAACTAGTGAAACAGATACGGAACGAAGACTTGGGGCGAAAAAAACAACTTTTGCCTAGAATTTCAATGAGGATTTGTCTCTAACGTAACATCTCCTTTCTGACCACCGCTCCAGCGGCCTTATTGTGCCGGGAATTTGATTGGAAAAAGAATAAGGACAAGTCCGATTCTCCTTGATTTTCAAGGGGTTTCCGGATTTGTCCTTATTATAACATATGGGCACACTTATGCCGTGAACGCGATCCGGGCCGGGGACGATATAAAAACCGTGCAATCCAACATGGGCCACGCCACCGCCGCCTTTACCCTGGATAAATACGGCCATTTCACCGAGCGCATGAAACAGGACAGCGCCGCCCGCATGGAGAACTTCATGAAAGACGTTTTGAACCTGTAAAGGGAAAATATAAGGGAAAAACAAGAGGAAAAAACCCGTCAACCCCTGATATTGCAAGGGCTGGCGGGTTTCTTTGTGGACTTCCTTACGAAGTTCCTCCCAAGGCTGGTATTCGTTAAATCAATCCCCTCTCCCCTCGCCGTTTACCGCCGCAGGATCAACCAGCTTCCAATCGTAACCCCAACGGCTATAATCAACTGTGTACACTCAGCGCCATCTTTAGACAGCTGGAGTCCCAGTTCTATAATACAGGACAGGAGATAGCAAGACTCCAGGCTGCACCCATCAGTCCCATTCCCATGCTAAAAATGGTGATGTACCCCAAAATGGCATTGATAAAGTTCATGGTGACAGCGATGATCATAAAAATACGGGTATCACCCTGGCCGTTAAAGGCCGCTGTCACGATACGGGAGACCGCCACACTGGGCACAAGCCAAACGGCCACCCGGGTGTAAGGAACCGCCAGCTCTACCAAGGCGATGTTGTCATCGGCAAACAGTGTGAGGTAAGGCCTTGGGTCATAGATCCCAATGGCCGTCAGAATCAGGCTGATGGGCAGAACCAGCAGCATCATTTCCTCCGCTGTTTTGCAGCACTTCTCCAGCCGGTTCATCCCGAAAAACATCCCGATAACCACCGTTGCGCCCACGCCGATGCCCTTAAACAGAGATTGGAGCACACCGGTAATACGGGTTCCGATAGCCTGAGCGGAGATATCGTCGCCGGAGAGACGACCGATCATGGCGGCAACGACAAGTCCCGCCGCAAAGGTAAGCAGGTTCTCAATGATGCAGGGGAGGGCGATTTCCCAGATCAAGCGGTCACGGCGGCACAGCGCGTCGGAAAAAAAGCGGTCTTTTAGACTGTGCGGCATTTTTCCCCTCCTTTCATAATAAAATAGACGTTCAGCGATCCCGGTTGTCCAGAATCACACCGCTGCGTACATGGGTATGGACGCCGTGATCCACAGCGATCTGACCGTTGACAATTACATAGTCCAGGCCAGAGGGCTGCTGCCTGGGGTCGAAAAAGTCCTCGTTGGTGGCCAAGTGCTCCATATCCAGCACCACGATATCCGCCTGCTGGCCCACTTTCAGATAGCCGCGGTCCTTCATGCGCAGAGCCTGAGCCGGATTGCCAATGACTTTCCGGATGGTAGTCTCGAAAGGAATACCGGCCTTTTCACTTTCCTGAAGGTAAATAATATAGCCGCAGTAAGCAGTGGTGGTGAAACGGAACTTGGGCAGATCGGCGGACAGGCCCTCGTAGTCGTAGTTGTAGGCGCAGTTGTCGGTGCCGATGGTGGCTCCGTCATAGGTCCAGTATTTGTAGACGTAGTCGAATGGGCCTTCCAGATCCCTGGGCCGTTCGCCGGCAAGGATGGGACGGATATAGGTATCCATATCCTCAAGCAGGATATTCAAAACCATCTCTTCTGAGCAGATTCCGGCCTCTTTGGCCAGTTCCTGGACAGTCTTGCCCACATAGGCCTGGTTTTTGCATCGGATTACTGGAACATTGTCTTCTAACCTGGGGAAAGCGATATTGGTACGCTTCTTCATCTTCTCAACAAGCAACTTCCGATAGTTCTCGTGCTGAAGCTGCGAAAGCTGTCTTACCGCCGCAGGCGTAGATATAATGCAGCAGGGAACTGCACAGCTCGGGATAGTAGTAGAAAGCGGCAGTTTTAGGATGGAGTACGTCCCAGGACACTTGAACGCCCTTCTCCCGGTACACGTCTATCACTGCGATGGTGCGCAGACAGGCCAGACCGTGGAGTTCTCGATCCATAGGCGTTACCTTGAAGCCAGCCAGCACATGGCTACAGTGCATCCGGGCACCTACACGAAGACCCATATCCAAAAATTCCCGGATACCGTCCACCGGGCTGCCACTCCGGATTTCCGTCCATTCCATTGCGGGTGTGGACAGCTACGATGCCGTCGTATTCCTTCACACAGGCCACCAGCCGGTCCAGCTCTTCATGGGAAGCACTGAGGTCAGGGGTATAGTCATAACCGATAGACATACCGTAGGCGCCGGATTCCATGGCCTCCCGCATTCGGTCAGACCGGCACATACCGGTTCGGCCAGGGAACGCACCAATGGAGGACAAAGGGGTAACGTCCTCCAGGGCAAACACATCGTCGCCCTGGGACTTCCACCATTTTCCGATGGGGGCCATACCCATGCCGCAGTGGCCGCAGAACACGGTGGTAATGCCCTGCCCCAGCAGACTCTCCGCATCCGGATACTGGACAATACTCAAATCCGCGTGGGAGTGCATGTCGAAAAATCCTGGGGTGACCCGTTTCCCAGCTGCGTCGATGATCTTTTCCGCTGGCGCATCGATCTGACCGATTTCTGCGATCTTTCTATCTTTCACTGCAATGTCAGCTACATAGCCAGGTGCTCCTGTACCGTCGTAAAGAGTACCGTTTTTAATAATTAATTTGTACACGTTCTTCTCCTTCTGTTCTTTTATATATTTTTTAATGTATACATTAAAAAACCGAAATATAAGCCGTCTCCTCTGCGGTTGTCCGGCGCATATTTTCTATTTAAAATGACCTGTATTTCCCTAGATATCTTCCTGGATATCCTTTTGAAGAATCTGCTTCGCCCGTTGAGCATCCCGGGCCAGGAGCGCGTCTACAAGGGCCAAATGATCCGGATCCACGTAAGATTTATCCTTAGAGCCTGTTTAAAATCTTTTGACAAAAGGAGGCGGGAGGCAGATAATAGAGAAAAACAAGCGGGAGTTGGGGGAAATGCGTCAATATCCAAGTGAAATCAGCCGGGAAGAATATAACCTGATCCGCGAGGATTTG
>JAAWCR010000095.1 GCA_022793355.1 Lawsonibacter sp.
CTCACCACCGACTTTATCATCACCAAAATGGTGGGCCGGGAGCTGTCCAACTTGATCCCCCAGCGGGAGAACACCCCCGGCGAGGTGGTCTTTGAGGTGGAGGACTGCACCTCCATCAACCCCAAGAGCTTCCGCCACGCCTCCTTCCAAGTCCGCAAGGGGGAGATCCTGGGGGTCGCCGGACTGGTGGGGGCCCAGCGCACCGAGCTGATGGAGGGGCTGTTCGGCCTGCGCAGCCACACGGCGGGCAAAATTACCTACAAGGGCCGGGAGCTGAGGATTAACCAGCCAAAGGACGCCATCAACAACGGTATCGCCATGCTCACCGAGGACCGCCGGGCCACCGGCATTCTGGGGGTGCTGTCCATCGCGGACAACGTGTCCATTGCCTCCCTGAATCAGTATCTAATCGGCGGCATTATGCTGGACGACAAGAAGATTGAAAAGCTGGTGCAGGACAACGTGGCGAAGCTGTCCATCAAAACCCCCTCCTCCAAAACTCAGATTCAGTCCCTGTCCGGCGGCAACCAGCAGAAGGTGCTGATCAGCCGCTGGCTGGCCAATAATCCGGAGGTCTTTATCCTGGACGAACCCACCCGCGGTATCGACGTGGGCGCGAAATATGAGATATACTGTATCATCGCCGAGCTGGCGAAGCAGGGCAAGAGCATCATCATGATTTCCTCTGAGATGAGCGAGCTGATTGGCATGTCCGACCGGGTGATGGTTATGTGCGACGGTCGGGTCACCGGTTTTATCGACGGGGCGGAGGCCAATCAGGAGAATATTATGGCCCTGGCAACCCAGTTTGAGTAAGGAGGAGAGAAAACTATGGAGAGACTGAATTCATTCAACCCCAAAAAGTTTATGTCTGACAACGCGATTGTCCTGCTGGTTTTGCTGCTGGCGGTGATTACCTACTTTAACTCCGAGAATTTCCTCAGCCAGAGCAACACCAAGAACCTGATTATCAACATGGCGCCCCGGTTTATCATCGCCTGCGGCGTGTCCGGCTGCCTGATTACCAAGGGCACCGATCTGTCTGCGGGCCGCCAGGTGGGCCTGGCCGCCTGTGTGTCCGCCATGCTGCTGCAAAAGATGGACTACTCGGCCAAAATGTTCCCCAACCTGCCCGACATCCCCTGGCCTGTCGCCATGCTGATCGTCATGGCGGTTATGGCTGTTTTCGGGGCCATCAACGGCAGCGTGATTGCCTACCTGAAGGTCCCCCCCTTCATTGCGACCCTGGGCATGCAGCTGGTGGTCTACGGCATCTGCTCCATCTCCACCGGCAACCAGCCCATGGGCGGCTATAAGGAGAGCTATCTGAAGGTGGCCAGCGGAACCCTGAAAACCGGTGCGCAGGACCTGTCCGGCGCCGATCTGTCCGACAGCCTCGTGGGCAAGACCCTGGATTTTATTCCCTATCTGGCCATTTTCGCCGTGCTGGTGGGCGTGTTTATCTGGTTCCTTTACAATAAGACCCGCCACGGTAAGTATATGTACGCGATCGGCGGCAACGAGAGCGCCGCTCAGGTGGCCGGCGTCAATGTTCCCGCTACCATCATCCGCATCTATGTGCTGGCCTCCATCCTGTATGGTCTGGCGGGCTTCCTGGTCGGCGCGAAGGCCGGCGGCGCTTCCACCGCCACCGCCTACGGCTATGAGCTGGAGGCTATCGCCGCCTGTACCATCGGCGGCGTGTCCGCCAACGGCGGCGTGGGCCGGGTGTCCGGCGTGCTGATTGGCGTGCTGGTCTTTGAAATTTTGAAAATCTGCCTGCAGTTCCTGCGCCTGGACCCCGCTTACACCTATGTGGCTCAGGGCCTGGTTATTATCGTTGCCGTGGCTCTCGACCTGCGCAAGTACCTGGCCAAGAAGTGATGGACGGGAAAGAGCAAGAAAAACCGGCCCGGACGGAAGCGCCGGAGAGTGTTTATGAAAACTTCAACAAGGTGCCCGTGAAGGTTTTGGATTTTGTAATCGGACTGTGTATCATCGCTCTGATTGTGGTGATCGCGGCGGGCATTTTGAACCGTTGACCGACGACCTGTAGGGGCCGGCGCGACCGCGCCGGCCCCCCTTTTCAAATGGGGCGAACCGCATTATAATGGGAGGGAGCTGTGCAGCCGATGGAGGAATACCGTGTCCTGCTGGTGGACGACGAAGAGGAAATACGCACCGGAATCAGCCGGAAAATCGACTGGGAAGCGGTGGGCTTCTCCCTGGTGGGGGAGGCGGGCAACGGGGAGGAGGCCCTGGAGCTGGCCGAGCAACTGCGCCCCGACGTGGTGCTCACCGACATCAAAATGCCCTTTATGGACGGCCTGGAGCTGTGCCGCCGCCTGCGGCAGTCTCTGCCCGCGGCCAAACTGGTGGTGTTCTCCGGCTTTGACGACTTTGAGTATGCCCGGCAGGCAGTGGGTATGGGGGTGTCGGAGTATATTCTCAAGCCCATCAACGCTCCGGAGCTGATGGAGGTTTTGAACAAGCTCCGGGAGCTGCTGGACCGGCAGCGGCTGGAGCGCCGGGATATGGAGACCCTGCGCCGCCGGTATGAGGAGAGCCTGCCCATCCTGCGGGAACTGTTTTACACCCGTCTGCTCAGCGGGCAGCTCCCCGCCGAACAGGTGCGGGACCGGGCAGCCCGATATGAAATCGAGCTGCCTTCGGGGCTGTGGACCGCCGCCCTGGTCCACGCCGAACTGTCCGGCGACGGGGAGGCGGGGGACCGGGACGAACTGCTGCTGCTGTCGGTGCAGTCCTTTCTGTCGGAGCATTTTTCTCTGGCGGGCTGCGCCGCCCGGGTTGTGCTCTTCGGCGATGCGGCGGCCCTGCTGGTCCAGCTGTCCGGGGCGGACAAACTCTATCCCCTTTTGGAGGAGCTGGAGCGGCTCAGCCTGCTGTGCCAGAGCTATTTGGGAATCTCCCTCACCGCCGGGGTGGGCCGGCCCTGTCAGGGGCCGGAAGAGCTGGACCGCAGCGTAGCGGGAGCCCGCTCTGCCTTGGACTACCGGGCCCTGGCGGAGGGGGGACGGGTCATCTACATCGATGATCTGGAGCCCCAGTCCGCCACGGAGCTCTCCTTTGAGGAGGAGGACCAGCGGCAGCTTTCCGCTGCCATCAAGCTGGGCACGCCGGAACAAGTGAAGGAGGAAATACAGGGGCTGATTGAGCGCCTGCGGCAGACGGGGCTATCCCTGTCCCGGTGCCGCTTGTTCCTGCTGGAGGTGGTCACCTGCCTGATCCGTCTCACCCGCTCCGGCGGAGTGGCGGTGGAGGAGGTGTTCGGGGCCAATTTCACCGGGGCGGTGTCCATCTCCGACTTCTCCAGCCGGGAGGAGCTGGGCCGGTGGCTGGAGGAGCGGTGTCTGAGGCTGCGGGAGCTGCTGGGGCAGCGACGCACCGATTCCGCCGGGCGGCTGGTGGAACAGGCCAAGGAGTATATCGCCGGGCACTACAGCGATGAAAGCCTCAGCGTGGAGGCGCTGTGCTCCCATATCCATCTGTCACCCACCTACTTCTCCACCCTCTTCAAGCGGGAAGTAGGGATGAGCTTTACTGCCTACGTCACCCAGGTTCGCATGGAGGAGGCGGTGCGCCTGCTCCGGGATACCGATGAAAAGACCTACCGCGTAGCCGAGCGCATTGGCTACTCCGACCCCAACTATTTCAGCTACGTGTTTAAACGTCAGTTCGGCCTGTCCCCCTCTAAATACCGGGCGGGGCTGAAGCAATAAGAGGAGTATATCCCATGAAACAAAGGATTTCTATCCTTCTGACTTTGTCCCTTTTCCTCCTCCTTCCCGCCTGTGAAAAGGACGCCGTACAGATCAATGGGCTGGCGCCCCAGCTTCAGACCGGAGAGGATGGGGCGCTTGCTGGCTTTGTAGTCCGGGCCCGGGAGGGGAAACAGGTGGGCGTCCTGCTCCATGAGGGGACAACTGCACCGGCTATGAGGTGGCCCCGGGAGCGGCCTTTGACCGGGAGACGGGGAGGCGCCTGAGCATGAATTATGAGCCGGGGAGCATGCCCCGCCCAGAGCACGGCTGCCATTTCAGCGTCGATATCGGCGCCGTTTCGGACCTGATGTATGGCTGGGCGGCGCCCAAAGCGCAAAACGGAGACAGGAGGGGAGTCCCATGAACTTTTTTCGCCGCGTGGCAGTCCAGTGGGCGGAGCGGTATCGAAAAATGAGCATACAGATGGTCCTCTCCCTGTCCTTCACAGCGGTTGCGGCGGCGGGTATCCTGCTCATGGGGATCAGCCTGATTTGGCGCTTCTCCTCCGTCAGCGAGCAGATGGTGGCGGAGAACAGCCAGCGGGTGCTGGCCCAGGCCAACATGAACCTGGACAGCTATCTGCGGCGGATGATGCGCATTGCCGACACGGTGTATTACCGGGTCATTAAAAACACCGACTTGGCTGAGGGCAGCTACACCAACGCCCTGGGGCTGCTCTATGAGGAAAACCGGGACGATTTGGTGTCCCTGGCTGTCTTTGACAGCCAGGGGACGGCGGTGTCCTCCGTCCCCCTATCCTCTCTCAAGACGGCGGCCGACCCCGCCGGAAGCCAGTGGTTTCAGGCCGCCAGCCGGAGCATGGAGAACCTGCACTTTTCCACCCCTCATGTGCAGAACATCTTTGACAACCCGGACGCCCCCTACCGGTGGGTGGTGTCCCTGAGCCACCACGTAGAGCTCACCCGGGACGGCGTCACCGAGAGCGGCGTGCTGCTGGTGGATATGAGCTTCAGCGGCATTGAGCAGGTATGCCGGGACGTGACCCTGGGGGAGGGGGGTTACCTCTACCTGATCAACGGGGACGGGGAGATTATCTACCATCCCCGGCAGCAGCTGATCTATGCCGGCCTTCTGGAGGAGAACAACCTGACGGCCGCCGGCTACCGGGACGGCAGCCATGTGGAGCGGTTTCAAGGTCAAAGCCGTCAGGTCACCGTGAAAACGGTGGGCTACACCGGCTGGAAGCTGGTGGGGGTGGCGCCTACCTCCAACGTGCTGGGGTCCTCGCCCCAGCTGTTTCTGTTCGGGCTGTCTCTGCTCTTGTTTGCCATTTTCCTTATGGCCTTTTTAAATTTCTTGATTTCTGCCCGCATCTCCGACCCGATCCGGCGGCTGGAGCGGTCAGTGAAGGAGCTGGAGAGCGGCCTGGATGTGGAGATTGAGGAGGGGGGCTGCTACGAGGTGCAGCGGCTGGGCCACGCCATCCGATCCATGGTGTCCACCATGCGCCACCTGATGGACGACATCATCCGTCAGGAGAGCCAGAAGCGCCGCAGCGAGCTGGAGGTGCTCCAGTCCCAGATCAACCCCCACTTCCTCTATAACACCCTGGATTCCGTCATCTGGATGACGGAGGCCGGGCAGCAGCAGGAGGCCATTCAGATGGTCACCTCCCTGGCCCGGTTCTTCCGCATCTCCCTGAGCCGGGGAAAGAACATCATCCCCCTGGCCGACGAGCTGGAGCACGCCCGGCACTATATGAATATCCAGCAGATTCGGTATAAAAATAAATTTACTACCCAAATCGAGGCCCTGCCCGGCGCCGAGGAGCTGTACACTCTGAAGCTGATTGTTCAGCCCATTTTGGAAAACGCTATATACCACGGCATGGCCAGCGCCGAGGACGACGGGCGCATCTGCGTCCGGGCCTTCCGGGAGGGGGAGAGCCTGGTGATTGATATAGAGGACAACGGGCTGGGTATGCGGCCCGAGGTGGCCGCCTCCCTTTTGGATGAGGACCGGCCCGAGGTGCGCACCAGCGGATCGGGCACCGGCGTGCGCAATGTGCACCGGCGCATCCGACTTACCTTCGGGGAGGGGTATGGCCTGACCATCATGAGCGAACCGGACGAGGGCACCCTGGTCCGCATCCGCCTGCCCGCCCTGACCCGGGAGGAGGCCGCCCGCTGCCAGCAGGGGGAGGTATTATGAAACGAAACCGCTTTGAAATGGTTGTGCTGAGCTTTCTTGGCGCACTGGTGATCCTCTCCCTGGTGATTCCTCAGCTGGTCCGGGACGAGGGGAGGATTCAGCCGCTGGCGCTGTCTGTCCTGTTTCGGGATACAGAGAGCTCCGGCTGGGCCATCGGCCGGCAGGGGATGGAGCAGGCGGCGGACGAGTTGGGGGCGGAGCTGCGCTTTTTGAATCTTACCACCCAAAATGACGGGGAGGAGCAGGCTGAGCTGCTGCGCCGGGAGGCCGAGGGGGGCGCGGGGGCCCTGGTGGTGATCCCCGCCGACTCTGTAGCCCTGTCTGCCATCCTGATCGGCGGCGGCGTGTCCTGCCCGGTGGTGGCCCTGGAGTCCCCGGTGGCGGGTGGGGCCGGGGAGGTGGTGCTGGACAACGAGCAGCTGGGCCGCCGTCTTGCGGAGGCGCTGCTGGAGGACTGGACCTCTGGCCCGGTGCTGCTGCTGGACACCGCCCCCGGCTGCGCCGGCGTCACCGCCCGGCTGGAGGCCGCAGGGGAGGCCCTGGAGGAGGCCGGGGTGGACGCCGTCCGGATGGAATCGCTGCCCGAGGACGGGAGCGCGGACTGGGTGATGACCTTTGAGCGCTCCGCCACCCTGCGCACCGCCGAGCGGAAGGAGGCGGAGGGGCTGTCCTTTGCTTTGTACGGCGTGGGCGGGTCCACCGCCATCACCGCCCACCTGGAGCGGGGAACTATCTCCGCGATGGCCGCCTGGAGCGACTACGCCGCCGGCTATTTGGCGGTGCGCCAGGCGGTGGAGGCGACACGGGAACCGGGGCGGGAGCTGGAGCCGCTGCCGTTTTTCATCTTGCGAGGGGAGGATATCTATGCGCCGGAATATCAAAAACTGCTTTTCCCGGTTACTTCTTAGCCTTTTTGCGTCGCTGATCCTCCTGCTTCCCGCCTGCGGAAGGCAGGAGCGGGAGAACGGCGGCCTGCGGGTGGGAGTGACCCTTTACGACCAGAGCGATACCTTTATCTCCGCCATGTCCCAGGACCTGGAGCAGCTGGCTCAGGAGGCGGAGGGGGAGACGGGCCTGAAAATTACCCTGCTGATCTCCGACAGCCGCCACAACCAGACCACC
>JAAWCR010000225.1 GCA_022793355.1 Lawsonibacter sp.
CAAATCCTCGCGGATCAGGTTATATTCTTCCCGGCTGATTTCACTTGGATATTGACGCATTTCCCCCAACTCCCGCTTGTTTTTCTCTATTATCTGCCTCCCGCCTCCTTTTGTCAAAAGATTTTAAACAGGCTCTAAGGAGGGGTAACATATGAAAAACAG
Source organism: Lawsonibacter sp. (assembly GCA_022793355.1). Taxonomy (GTDB): domain Bacteria; phylum Bacillota; class Clostridia; order Oscillospirales; family Oscillospiraceae; genus Lawsonibacter. Next base: position 163 of record JAAWCR010000225.1, read on the forward strand.
TTCATTGGAATCTTCAAGAAAACGGATGACCACCCTCACCTACATAGCTTTGATTTTGGGTGCCGTTATCATGGTCTTCCCCTTTCTCTGGATGATTCTCACCAGCTTCAAAACTGTGGCTGAAAGCAACGCGGTGCCTCCGGTCATCTTCCCCAGCACCTTTCAGTGGGAGAACTTTAAGCAGGCCGCTACCAGCCTACCCTTCCTCAAGCTATATTTCAACACAGCCCTGATGATTCTCTTTCGGGTACTCTGCGCCGTGGCCTTCAGCTCCATGGCGGGCTACGCCTTCGCTATGCTGAAGTTCCGAGGTAAGAAACTGCTCTTTGGCATCGTACTGGTTCAGATGTCTCTGCCCAGCCAGATCTTCATCATTCCCCAGTATCAGATGGTGGCCAAGATGGGCCTGGCCAATACCATCTTTGCTCTGGTTTTTCCTGGTTTGGTCAGCGCATTTGGTGTGTTCTTCCTGCGACAGACCTACATGGGCATCCCCAAGGAGATCGGTGAGGCCGCTTATCTGGACGGCTGCAATCAGTGGCAGACCTTTTATAAGGTTATGTTCCCCCTGACGGGGACCTCTGTGGCCGCCCTGACCATCTTTACAGCTGTGTTTGCATACAGCGACCTGATGTGGCCTCTTGTTGTCAACTCCGACCTGAACATGATGACTCTTTCCTCCGGTCTGGCCACTCTGCGGGGCCAGTTCAGCACCAATTTCCCAATCCTGATGGCTGGGTCTCTGCTGGCCATGCTGCCTATGGTGATTTTGTATTTGATCTTCCAGAAGCAGTTTATCGAGGGGATTGCCTCCACCGGCGGAAAATAAGCTGTTTTCCCCAATGGCCCCGGCGCAGAAAAATGCCGGGGCCATTTTTATCCATCTCCTTGTCTTTTCGTTTTGTACTCTGTATAATTGACCTGAAAATTCTTATTGGGGGTATCCCTATGATTGTGCTCGACCAGGAAAACAGAATTTTTACCCTGCATACGAAGCATACCACCTATCAAATAAAAGCCGACCAATATGATGTGCTGCTGCATACCTACTACGGTCCCCGGGTAGACGGTGCCGACCTATCCAGCCTCATTCAGTGCGCCGGGCGCAGTTTCTCTCCCAATCCCAGCCAAGCAGGGACAAATCGAACCTATTCCTTGGACATTATGCCCCAGGAATATTCCACCTGCGGCGTAGGGGATTTCCGCCTGCCCTCCATCGAGCTGGAACTGCCCAGTGGAAGCCATACCTGTGACCTGCGCTACTGCGGGGTACAGAAACAAAAAGGAAAATACACTCTAAATGGTCTGCCCGCCTTCTTTGCCGGTGAGACAGAGGCCGAGACCTTGATCGTCCATCTGAACGATGCCGCTGCCCAGGTGATGGTGAGTCTGTATTTCGGAGTGTTTGAACATCTGGACCTTATTACACGGGCCGTAAAGATAACAAATGTTGGAGAACAGCCAGTACACCTGTGCCGCTGCGCCTCCCTGTGTCTGGACTTCCTCCGGTGCGATATGGACTTTATTACTTTCAACGGCCACCATCTCATGGAACGGTGTCTGGACCGGGGGCCGCTGCGCTCCGGAATACAGAGCGTAGGCAGTGTACGGGGAGCATCCAGCCACCAGCACAACCCATTTGTTATGCTCTGTGATCACAATGCTGACGAGGACATCGGGGTGTGCTATGGAGCTATGCTGCTGTACAGCGGGAACTTTGAGGCGGCGGTGGAATGCAGTCAGTATGAGAACAGCCGCCTGGTCATGGGTATCCACCCCTATCATTTTGGCTGGACGCTAGAGCCTAACGGGAGTTTTACCGCTCCGGAGGCGGCAATGGTCTGTTCTCCCAATGGGTTCGGACAGATGAGCCGTCAGTACCACCGGGCAATCCGGGAGCATCTTCTTCGTGAGCCCTGGGCCGGACAGCGCAAGCCGGTTTTAGTCAATAATTGGGAAGCCACCTACTTCAACTTCAATGCGGATAAGCTGACAGAAATCGCAAAGGAGGCTGCCCCCTTGGGGATCGAGCTGTTCGTCATGGACGATGGCTGGTTTGGCCGGCGCAATGACGACAATGCTGGACTGGGAGACTGGTATGTTAACACCGAAAAGCTCCCCGGTGGACTGGAGGCTCTGGTGCCCCGCATCCGGGAGTTGGGGATGAAATTTGGTATTTGGATGGAGCCGGAGATGGTCAATGAGGACAGCCAGCTTTACCAGCAACACCCGGACTGGGTGCTCTGTGTGCCTTGCCGGAATCCTGCGCGAGGCCGGGGCCAGCTGGTGCTGGACTTTTCCCGAAAAGATGTCCGGGAGCATATCTACGGCCAATTAAAGAAGGTGCTGTCCAGCGCCGATATCTCCTATGTAAAGTGGGACATGAACCGCAGCCTCACCGACGTATGGTCCGCCGCTCTGCCCGCCGGCCGTCAGGGAGAGGTCTACCACCGATATGTTTTAGGGGTATATGACATGCTGGAGCGTCTGCGCCAAGACTTTCCCCAAATTCTCATTGAGGGCTGCTGCGGGGGCGGCGGTCGGTTCGATGGCGGTATGCTTTACTATACGCCACAGATCTGGTGCAGCGACGACAGCGATGCCATCGACCGTCTGCGTATCCAATATGGCACCTCCTTCTGCTATCCTGTCACCACAATGGGAGCACATGTATCCGCTGTTCCCAACGAGCAGAACGGAAGGGTTACTCCCCTGGAGACCAGGGGGACTGTAGCAATGAGCGGGGCCTTTGGCTATGAAATGGACCTGAGCAAATGCACAGAGGCGGAAAAGCAGGTAATCCGTCAGCAGATAGAGACGTACAAGGCCCGGTATGCGTTAATCCATCAAGGGGACTACTACCGGCTGGCTAATCCCTTCCAGAACAGCGGCTACACCGCCTGGGAACAGGTGTCTCCAGATAAGCGGGAGGCTCTGGTCAGCGTAGTGCTGGGCTGTACCCACGCCGCGCCGCCCTTCCGCACCCTGTCCCTCAAGGGGCTGGACCCCAAGTTGAACTATCAGGCTGATGGAACCGGCCCGCTTTATAGCGGCGCAACCCTGATGAAAGCCGGTTGGCCTCTGCCTCAGGTGCCGGGAGATTATCAGTCTTTCCAATTTTATTTCCGCGCCGTCCGGTAAGCTGGTATAAAAGGAGGGGAGCCATTCAAATTCCATTCAGCCCAACCGGCGGTACACAACGGGTTTCGGACTGCATTTTGGAGCAGTGGCCTGATCCGACCGTAAAACTGGATCTGACAAAAGCGGGCGGGATAGGTCTGGTGCCCAGCGCGGGCAATCAGCTGGAATCATTTACGGACGGCAGACGGTAAAAAGTGCATCTCCTGTATGCGCTGTGCTATACAATGCCCCCAGTCGGCCCGTGCGGTAAACAGCACAATGGTCTCTGTGGGGACACTGGCCCTAAAAAAGACGTGTTCGGCGCGGACATATAACGAATTATTCATTTAAATAAGAATCGGTGTGGCGGTGCCACACCGATTCTTACTATTTATTTTGCCTGCGCCATTCCCGCGGCGGCAGGCCATAGCGCTTTCGGAATGCTTGAGAAAAATGCAGTTGATCTCGGTAGCCACACTGGTCCGCAATTGTTTTAATGGGAAAATTGGTAGATCGCAGTAATTCGGCGGCACTGGTAAGTCTCTGACGGATAAGAAATTCCTGCGGTGCACAACCCATCACTGCCTTGAAACGGCGGCTGAAATAAATCCGGTTTAGCTTGCAGAAAGCCGCTATCTCATCTACGGTCAATTCGCGATGATAATTCTGCTGAATATAGACGACCGCCTCATGGATGTAATAATCCTGTTGAATATCTTTATTCTGGTCCCGCCGGTTTGCGGAGTATTCAGCAAGTTCATCCAGAAAAAGAAAAAGCTGTCCCACCAGATGGAACGAATCCCGCTCTGTATTTTGAGAAAAGTAGAGCATGTGCGTCTCTAACTGTTTCCCTTTCTCTTCACTTTGAGGGAAATAAATCGGCCGATCCTGCTCTAGTCCCGCTTTGAGCAGGATTTCCGCTGCCTGCAGCCCATCAAACTCCAACCATACATATTTCCAGGGCTCTTGTTCGTCGGCTGTGTACAGATTGATCTGTCCGGGACAAATGAGGAAGCCTTGACCGGCGCTTAAGTGATATTCATGAATATCACCATTGGCGGAGTGGGAAAACAAAGTCCCTTGACCGCTCATAATGTAATGAAACAAGTAATGATTGCGGACGAAGGGACCAAAAGAGTGGAGTGGAGCGCACTCTTCCCAGCCATATTGGTATGGTTTAAGATCAAGAAAATCCTCATTAGGAAAAATAGAATGGACATGAGCGCTCACAGCTTTCACCTGCTTTTCTCATAAATCGTATATAGCTCATTTTAATTTTGATTATCCTCGCGTAGTAAACATTGCCCCATCCCTTGTGGTTTTGTGCTGGATACGTTGCTGTCTGTTGATATGTGGTCTAAAGTATGCGATAAGCATATCATATCAGTGAAGCAATGACAAGCAATATCTTCAAAGCAGTTTTAATAATAACATAGAGAAATATCTAAAATATCCTTGACAAAGTTTATCTGAGGACAACGTGACAGGTAAGCTGATAGACGAACGATTTGCCAAACTGTCCGCAGCCTATGAAGCGGAGCAGCGGGCACTGGAAGAAAAAGTCAAGGCAGACCAGCAGGAAGTCGATACTTACGAACAGAACAAGAGCGATTTTGACAGCTTCGCCGCGATTATTCGCAAGTATGTGGGGATAAAGGAACTCACCCCCACAATCGTCAATGAATTTATTAAGAAAATCATAGTCCACGCGCCGGAAAAGGTAGACGGGAAGCGGATACAGAAAGTGGATATTGTTTTCAACTTTGTGGGTGAACTCAATTTTCTTTCTGACACATAACCCAAATGGCAAGACGCATAGGAAATCGAAAAGACGGTACAGCCCTTGTAATCGGGGCTATACCGCCTAATCTGAAATTACTTCCCTCTAAC
>JAAWCR010000096.1 GCA_022793355.1 Lawsonibacter sp.
GAACCATTCCTACACATGGAATGGCGGCGTTCCGGGCATTCCGGGAAGCGGTACGGGCTGTGTCGCGTTTGCCTATGAGCTGAGCGACGCGGTATTCGGAAATCTGCCCGCAAGGATGTGCTCGCCGGTGAAGCTTTCGGACGTAAAGGTCGGCGATATCCTGCGGGTAAACTTCAATACCCATTCGGTGATTGTCCTTCAAGTGTCTGACGCAGGGGTGACGGTTGCGGAAGGAAACGTGAACGGCATGGTTCACTGGGGCCGTACGTTGACGAAGGCTGAGGTTGAGGCCGCCGACAATCTTATCACCCGCTATCCGGAAGGCTATACACCGCCGGATGATCCGTCCGTTGACGTTCCGGTTGCCGGTGGAAGCATAGCCAGCACAAGCCTTACCTGGAAGCTGACTAAATCGGGTACATTGACCATTGCCGGGACAGGAGCCATGCCGGACTTCTCCTCCGACCAGCCGTGGAGCCAATACTCGGACGATATCGTTACGATTGTCATCGAAAATGGTGTGACGAGCGTGGGAGCCGGCGCGTTTCGGGGCAGCAGGGCGCTCAGCGTAATAATTCCCGCCAGCGTGAAAACCATTAGAAACAGCGCGTTCCAGAACTGCTCCAGCCTGATCTCCGCAACGATTCCCGAAGGGGTAGAGAGCATTGGAAGCAGCGCCTTCAGCGGCTGCACACAGATGAAATCCATCGCGCTCCCGGCCAGTGTGGGAAGCGTAGGGGACGCGGCGTTTATGGGCTGCGCAAAGCTGACACAGGCGGCATTCGCTTCCGGCAGCAGGCAGGTGCGGATAGGCGACAATCTGTTTACACAATGCTATGAGTTAAAAACGGTAACGCTGCCCGCCCGAATAGACCGAATTGGCGTGGAAATGTTCCGAAACTGCGGAGGGCTGTCCGAATTGGTCGTTCCCCAGGGGGCGGAGCGTATCGAAATGGGGGCGTTCTCCTCCTGCGTCAGCCTGAAGTCGGTTACGATTCCAGACAGCGTAACGGAAATCGGGATAGCTGCGTTTGCGGACTGCGGCGTTACGGATATCTATTATGGCGGTAGCGAAGCCCAATGGGCGAACATATCAAAGCTGGGAGACAGCAACGCTGCATTAGCGGAAAAGAAGATTCATTACAACAGTGCCATGCCCGAGCCGGATCCGGGCCCGGATCCCAACCCCGGCCCGGATCCCGGTCCCGGACACACCCACGCCTGGGACGGCGGTTCCGTCACCAAGCCGGCCGCCTGCACCGTTCCCGGCGTGCGGACCTACACCTGTACCGTCTGCGGGGAGACCAGGGAGGAGGCCATTCCGGCTGCCGGACACCGCTACGGGGCGTTCAGCGTGACGGTGGAGGCCACCTGCGCAGAGGCCGGCGAGCGCACCGCGGTCTGCCCTGCGTGCGGCGACACCAAGACCGAGGCCGTTCCCCCCAAGGGGCACAAGCTGGTCCCCAATGGCGGCGATTACGAGTGCGCCAACGAGGTGGACGCCAACGGCGATTCCGTTATGGTGGTCGCTGGTCCCGTGGGGGAGGGCTATCTGGCGGTGAAAGCCAGGGACGGCCACCGGGCTCCCTATACCTGCCAGGACGTGGCCTCCGCCCAGCGGTATGCCGCCGAGGCCATGCGCGCGGTTCTGGGGTCCGTCAGCGGCCAGCTGAGCTGCACCGTTACCACCATCCGGTTTACCCCGCCCACCAGGACGGCCGACGGCGAGTATATCTATCGGCTGACCGTCCAGTCCAGCGGGCGGGCAGTGGCCCTCAGCCTGACCACCGAGCCCCTGCGGGTGGTGATTCCCGCTCTGGGCGTGCCGGTTCCCGACCCGACCCCCAGGCCTGACCCGGCTCCGGAGACAGAGGAGACCTACTCTGTGGACGTCCCCAAGACGGCCGGCGGCAAAGTCGCCGCCAGCGTGCGCTATGCCGCGCAGGGCGACCGGGTAACTCTGTCTGCCTACCCGGAGAAGGGATATGAGCTGACCGACCTGATGGTCACCGACCGACGGGGCCGGGAGGTGTCTGTGCAGGATTTGGGGGACAACCGGTTCCGCTTTACCATGCCCGGCATGCGGGTTGAGGTTCAGGCGGTGTTTACCGCCGACAAGGCGGATGAGGCCCAGACTGCCCTGAATCCGCTCCCGATGCGGTTTGTGGATGTGCCGCGGTCGGAGTGGTATTACAGCAGCGTGGAGTTTGCCTGGCAGCGCGATTGGATGAGCGGTATTTCCGACACCCACTTCGCGCCCAACCAGGCGGCCAGCCGCGCCATGATTTGGACCGTCCTTGCCCGAATGAATCATGTCTCCACCGAAGGCGTGCCCGGCCGCCCATGGTATGAGGCGGGAAGGCTCTGGGCGATGGGACAGGGCGTGACTGACGGAGCAAACCCAATGGAGCCGGTCACACGGGAACAGCTTGCCGCGATGCTCTGGCGGAACGCCGGTGGTCCTGGGGGCGGCAGCCTGGATGGATTCAGCGACGCCGCTGAGGTGGACGGCTACGCCGTCCGTGCAGTTCAGTGGGCCGTAAGCCAGGGGATCCTTCAGGGGAACGGCGGCCGTTTGAATCCGAAGGGGGTTGCCACCCGCGCGGAGGCCGCTGCCATGATGATGCGGTATGCTTCCGGCACCTGATATCGATACTCTATAGATACAAAAAACCTCGCCAGCGGCGAGGTTTTTTGTATGCCGAAAGGTCAATGAAGCATTTACAAAAGTGCAGTCTCGATGTCTTTGGGGGCGAGCTGTCCGACAGGCAGGACCGGGCCGGGTTGGTGGACGTAGGGGGCGATGGACTGTTCAAACCAGATTAAATCCACCCAGCGGCCGTTTTTGTAGCCCGCATTCCGCTGTACGCCCATGCGGTGGAAACCCAGGGACCGGTGCAGGCCCTCGCTGGCTGGGTTAGGACTGGCGACCAGGCCGTAGACCGTCCGCACGCCCTGGAGCCGCAGCAGCGCGATCAGCGACTGGTACAGCTGTTTGCCCAGCCCACGGCGGACGGCGTCCGGACGGAGGTAGATGGATAGCTCCGCGCCCCAGCGGTAGGCCGCCCGCTCCGCAATCCGGTGGGCGTAGGCGTAGCCCAGAAGTTCCCCGTTTTCCTCCGCCACAAGGTATGGGTAGAATGTCTGGACGGAGGCCACCCGGCGGGCAAACTCCTCCAGACTGGGCAGGGTGTATTCAAAGGTAATCGGGGTGGAGATGTACCGCTCATAGATGGAGAGAAGGGCGGAGACATCCTCCGGAGCGGCAAAGCGCAGCGTCATGAAGCCTTTTCCTCCTTCTGTGTGATGGCGGGCAGTACGACGGTGATCCGGGTGCCCACGTCGGGCCGGGACACCACCTCAAACCAGCCCCGGTGGCGTTCCACGATCCACTTGGCGATGGACAGGCCCAGGCCTGTGCCGCCGGTTTTCCGGTCCCGGGACTGGTCGGTGCGGTAAAAGCGCTCAAAAATATGGGGGATGCCCTCAGGGGGGATTCCCATACCCTCGTCCTGAACAGTGAGGCGCACATAGTCCCCTGTCCGGGTGACCCGGAGGTAAACCCGGCCCTCGGGGGGACTGTATTTCAGGCTGTTGTCCATAAGGATGCGCAAAAGCTGCTTCATTAGCCCGGGGTCAGCGTATACGCTGACGGGGTCCTCCCCCCAGCGGGGGAGGAAGCTTCGCTCAGGATGAATCATCTCCTCCTCCTGGAGTACCTCGCCGGCGAGCAGGGTCAGGTCCAGGGGCTCCATCTTCACCGGCTGAGAGTCGTTGTCTCCCCGGGCCAGGAAGAGAAGCTGCTCCACCAGCCGCTCCATGGAGGCGGCCTCTCCCCGGATGGCGTCGATGGACTCCTGTAAGGCCTCCGGGTCGCTTTTGCCCCACCGGTCCAGCAGAGCGGCGTAGCCCTGGATGACGGCGATGGGGGTGCGCAGCTCATGGCTGGCGTCGGAGACAAAGCGCATTTGGGCGCTGTAGGCATGGTTGACCCGGTCCATCATCTCGTTGATGGCCTGTGCCAGGGAGCGCAGCTCCTTCTGGGTGGGGGGCAGGTCGATGCGGCTGTCCAGGTGGGCGGCGTCGATTTTGTCCAGCTCGCCGGTAAGGCTCTCGATCTCCCGCTTGGACATGTGGGTCATGGAGTTGAGCCGGGCCGCTGTGGCGGCCAGGTCCTGTATGGGGCGGAGCACCTTTCGGATGGAGCGGTTGCTGCGGAACAGGTTGGAGACCAGAGACAGTCCCTGACAAACCAGAATCACTACCCCCGCCCAGTAAAGGCCGGTGGAAACGCCGGACAGGTCTACGGTGACGGCATAGGGCTGTCCGCCGTTTGGCATTTCGATGGTGTAATAAGAGGCGAAATTCCAGGAGCGCAGGCCCTCCCAGGTCTCCGGCCGGCTGGTGGGCAACCAGCTGGAGGTGGCGGAGAGGCCCGCTGGCGCCCGTTGGAGGGGGGCGATGGTGTAGTCGCTGGCCTCCATCCAGGCCAGAGCGTCCTCCGTGGGCACCCCCCGCTGATTCACCAGGGCCACCACGTCGGCGCAGCGGGTTTCCGCATAGAGGAACAGCCCAGCGGCGGAGAGCCCCAGCAGCAGCAGATCCATCACCAGAAAGATGCCGAGCTGACGAAGGAAAAACCCCATATTCAGCCGCAGGGCCAGGGAGGAGTCACGGGCCGCCGCGATGGGGTCCGCCGGGGGCGGGGTTTGAAATCGGTGTCGTTTGCGGGGCATAGGGTTCACCTCCTCGTTTGCGGGGCGGATGGGCTAAGGGGCGGCGTGCCCGGCGGACTCGCCCTTTATCCATTTCCGAATGGCTTCCAGGTTCTCAAAGGCCACGAAGCTGCCGCCGTGGACGAGAAAGTCCAGCTGCCGATTCTCCTCGGGGGTGCGGCGGCCGCCCTTGTCCCGCAGGGCTTCCCGAATGGAGCGGGTGGCCATGCCCACCATCCGGCGCTTGAGCCAGCTCACCTGTTTGGGAGCCCAGCCGCCCTGGAGGTAGAACATGGGCGCGCCAGGGACGTAATTTGCCTTAGCGAGCACCTCCGACACCTGGGGGGAGGGGGGAGACATGCCCACGCCGCACACCCCTCTAAGGTTGAATTGCTTCACAGCCCGGTCCACGCCGGCGATGTGGCCCGCCATCAGGGGGCCCATGTAAAAGACCGGGGTTCCGTCCGGGACCTTCTCGCCGGCCTCGGACAGGCGGAATACCTTCATTTTTTCCGCCTTGCCCAGCATTTCGGCATATTCTCGGGTGAAGCCGGTGTTGGAACGGTATACAATTACCATAGCGCGCTCCTTACTCCTCTTTAATTACATAGCCTACGCCCCGTACGGTGTGAATCAGCTTCAGGCCGAAGGCGTCATCCAGCTTGCTGCGGAGGAAGCGGATGTAGACGTCTACCGAGTTGGTCTCGCCCACGAAGTCGAAGCCCCACACCGCGTCCAGCAGAGCCTCCCGGGTAAGGACCCGGTCCTTGTTCTCCAGCAGGCAGCGCAGCAGATCAAATTCCTTCTTGGTCAGCTCCACATTCTGTCCCCGGACCATGACCTGGTGGCGTTCCACGTCCATAACCAGCGGGCCCGCCGCCAGGGGGACGGAGGCCTTTCCCGCCCCCCCGCTGCCGCGCAGGGCGGCGCGGATGCGGGCCAGCAGCTCCTCAATGGCAAAGGGTTTGGTGATATAGTCGTCCGCTCCGGAGTCCAGCCCGGCCACCTTATCCACCACGCTGTCGCGGGCGGTCAGCATGATAACGGGAACCTGGCTCTCACGGCGCAGGCGGCGCAGCACCTCCATTCCCGACAGCTGGGGCAGCATGATGTCCAGCAGCACCAGGTCGCAGGTCCCGTTCAGGGCCAGCTCCAGGCCCTTCCGGCCGTCCAGCGCCTTTTCCACCTCGTAGCCCTCGTACTTCAGCTCCATCTCCACCATCCGGGCCAGTTTTTCTTCGTCCTCAACCAGCAGAATCCGTTCCGCCATTTCCTTC
>JAAWCR010000231.1 GCA_022793355.1 Lawsonibacter sp.
GGCGCGGACGCCCTGCGCTTCAATCTGGTCACCGGCAACAGCCCGGGCAACGACATGCGCTTCTACACCGAGCGGTGCGAGGCCATGCGCAACTTTGCCAACAAGATCTGGAACGCCAGCCGCTTCCTGATGATGAACCTTACCATTGACAAGTGTGAGCTCCCCGAGAAGCTGGAGCTGGAGGACAAATGGATTTTGTCCAAGCTGAACCGGGCTGTTTCCGAGATCACCGAGAACATGGACCGGTATGAGCTGGGCGTTGCCGCCCAGAAGATCTACGACTTTATCTGGGACGACTACTGCGACTGGTATATTGAGCTGACCAAAACCCGCCTGCAGGGGGAGGACGAGGACAGCAAGGTCCGGGCGCAGCAGGTGCTGTGCCATGTGTTGACCCAGATGCTGAAGCTGCTCCACCCCTTCATGCCCTTCATCACGGAGGAAATCTGGCAGGCCCTGCCCCACGAGGGGGACTTCCTGATGATGCAGAACTGGCCTGTGGCCTCTGACGCCATGGCCTTCCCGGCGGAGGAGAAGGCTATGGAGCTGATTATGGAGGCCATTCGGGCGGTCCGTGGCCGGCGCAGTGAGATGAACGTGCCTCCCTCCAAAAAGGCCCATCTTACGGTGGCAACTATGGAGACGGAGACCTTTACTCTGGGCGTGCCTTTCCTGAAAAAGCTGGCCTACGCCAGCGAAGTGGAGATCGTCCCCTTCGCGGAGGCGAAGGCCGACGCCGATCAGGCCGGGCAGGTGTCCATTGTCACCCATGCCGCCCAGCTGTCCATCCCCCTGGGCGAGCTGGTGGACCTGGAGAAGGAGAAGGCCCGAGTGGAGAAGGAACTGAAGAAGCAGTCCGCCGAGCTGGACAAGCTCAACGCCAAGCTGAACAACCCCGGTTTTGTCAACAAGGCCCCCGCTCAGGTGGTGGAGGCGGAGAAGGAACGGGCCGTTCAGCTTACCGAGCTGGTGGCCAAGCTGGAGGGACAGCTGAAAACCATGTGAGGGAAAACCGCCCGGACAAGTTTGTCCGGGCGGTTTGACTTTGCCGCAAACGACGGAAAAGGTTATAATTTCCTTGCAATGCCTGGGGCTTTACGGTACAATGATAGGGCCTTATTGTTAGCGCGGTAGAAAAAACGCCTGGTTGCGCGCCGAAATGGAAAGACCGGGCCCGTATCAGAAAAGGACGGAAACAAATGAGACAACGCATGTTTAGCGGGATACTGCTGTTTACCATTCTTCTGGCCTCCTGTGGAGCGGGGACAAACCCCGCATCCCCCATGGGGAGCGCGAGCGGCGTTCAAACGGCAGACGCCTCCGCCCAGACAGAAAAAATTGCCTTTACCGACGCCTTGGGCCAGGCTTTTTCCCTGGAAAAGCCGGAGCGGGTGGCGGTGATGATTGGCAGCTTCGCCGATGTCTGGGTGCTGGCTGGGGGAGAGGAGACCTTGGCCGCCACCGCCAACGACGCCTGGGAGTCCTACGGGCTGGCGCTGGGGGAGGGGACGGCCAACATCGGCTCCCCCATGAAGCCCAATGTGGAGCTGGTACTGGCAGCTGAGCCCGATTTGGTGATTGCCAGCAGCCTATCCCCCTCCAATCTGGAGCTGAAGGAGACCTTTGACCGCTCCGGTATCCCCGCCGCCTACTTCGATGTGTCCTCCTTTCAGGACTACCTGGACCTGCTGGAGCTGTTTACCCAGCTCACCGGTTACCCGGAGAACTATGAGATCTGCGGTACCGCCGTCAAAAAACAGGTGGATGGGGCTGTGGGCCGCAGAGCGGTGTACAGCTTTGCCCCCGCAGTGCTGACCATTCAGGTGTCGGGGAGCAGCGTGAAAGTAAAGAACAGCGAGGATAACGTGCTGGGCCCCATGCTGAAGGAATTGGGCTGCGAAAATATCGCGGACCGGGACGGTGCGCTTCTGGAGGAGCTGAGCCTGGAGGCCATTCTCCAGGCCGACCCGGACTTCATTTTTGCCGTCTACCACGGTACGGACGAGGCGGCCGCCCAGGCCAACCTGGAGGAAACTCTGCTGTCCAACCCTGCCTGGGCCAGTCTCCAAGCGGTGAAGGAGGGTCACTTTTACGTTTTGGAACGGCGGATGTACAGCTTAAAGCCCAATGCCCTGTGGGGGGACGCCTATGAACAGCTGGCGAATATCCTCTGTGGGGCGTAAGGGCCAGGCCGGGCTGATTGCCCTGCTGGGCCTGCTGGTGGTGCTGACGTCGGTGGGCAGTCTGGCCCTGGGGGCGGCGCCCATCCCCCCGGGGGAGGTCATCGCCGCCCTGCTGGGCCGGGGAGGGGTCACACAGACCGCCATTGTTCTCTACGCCCGTTTGCCGCGACTGTGTGGCTGCCTGCTGGCGGGCGCGGCCCTGGCCTGCGCGGGAGTTATCATCCAGGGGGTGCTGAACAACCCCCTGGCCGCCCCCAACATCATCGGAGTCAACTCCGGGGCCGGGCTGGCTACCGCAATCTGCTGCGCTGCGGCCCCCGGAGCGGTGCGGTGGACCCCCGCCGCCGCCTTTCTGGGGGCACTGGCCGGGGTGCTGCTGGTGCTGTTTATCTCGGAGCGGGCGGGAGCCGCCCGAATCACGCTGGTGCTGGCTGGGGTGGCAATCTCCAGCATGTTTGGAGCGGGCATCGACGCGGTGGTCACCTTTGTCCCCGACGCCCTCAGCGGCTATACCGACTTCCGCATCGGCGGGGTGAAAAATCTGTCCATGGCCCGGCTAGCCCCCGCCTTCTGGGTGATCGTGATCGCCCTGGTGATCGCGCTGTCCTTGTCCAACGAGCTGGATCTGCTGCTTCTGGGCCGGGAGACCGCCCAAAGCCTGGGGCTTCCCGCCAAATGGCTGCGGCTGGCCCTGCTCATGCTGGCGGCGGCGCTGGCGGGCGCGGCAGTGAGCTTTGCCGGCCTGCTGGGCTTTGTGGGCCTGCTGACCCCTCACATCATGCGCCGGCTGGTGGGGGAAGAGAGCTTTCCTCTGCTGCTGTCCTCCGCCCTGGGGGGCGGGCTGCTGCTTACTGTGTGCGACTTGGCCGCACGGCTTATCTTCGCCCCCTTTGAGCTGCCTCTGGGGGTGATGCTGTCGCTGACCGGGGGACCGTTCTTCCTCTGGCTGCTGCTGCGGCAGAGAAGGGGGGGCGGGGTGTGATCGAGATGAAAGACCTGCGGGCGGGGTATCCGGGCCGGACTGTGCTGGAGAGGGTCAGCCTGGATTTCCGTCCCGGCGAGGTGCTGGCCATTCTGGGGCCCAACGGCTGCGGTAAGAGTACCCTGCTCCGGACCGCCAACGGCCTGCTGCCCAAAACAGGCGGGGAGGTGCTGATGGACGGCGTTCCCTTGACGCGTTTCACTGCCCGGGAGATTGCACGAATGGTGGCCTATCTTCCGCAATCCCGGGCTGTGCCCAGTATCACCGCCGAACGGATGGTGCTCCATGGCCGGTTTCCCTATCTGTCCTACCCCCGGCGCTACGGCCGGGAGGACCGGGAACTGGTGAAGAAGGCCCTGGACCGGGTGGGGGCCGGAGACCTGGCCCGCCGCAGTCTTCCAGAGCTGTCCGGGGGACAGCGGCAGAAGGTGTATCTGGCGCTCGCCCTGGCGCAGGACACGCCGGTCATCCTGATGGACGAGCCCACCACCTATCTGGACGTGAGCTGCCAGATGGAGGTGATGGACCTGGCCCGCCGGCTGGCGGAGGAGGGCAGGGCGGTGGTTATGGTCCTCCACGACCTGACCCTGGCTCTGCGGTATGCCCACCGGGCTGCGTTGCTCCACGAGGGCCGGGTCCGTCGGGTTGGAACGCCAGAGGAGCTGTGCGCCGGTACGGACCTGGAGGAGGTTATGGGCGTTTCGCTGGGCCGGATTGAGACGGAGGACGGCCGGCGGTATTTTTACCGGTAATTTCCCCGGGAGCCGGCGGCCGGTTCCCGGGTATGGAGATAAAGGAGGAGCTTCCATGTCAAAAATTCAGTTGGGTTCCACGGGGATAGAGATTGAGAAAAACGGCTTCGGCTGCCTGCCCATTCAACGGATCACAAAGGAGGAGGCCGCCTGTCTGCTGCGCAAGGCTGTGGACGGCGGAATCAACTACTTTGATACCGCACGGGCCTACTCCGACAGCGAGGAGAAGATAGGCTACGCCTTTCAGGGGATGCGGGACAAGGTGGTAATTGCCACCAAGACCCACGCCCAGACTGGGGCGGAGCTGCGGCAGCACCTGGAGACCAGCCTGCGGGAGCTGAATACCGACTATATCGACATCTACCAGTTCCACAACCCGGCCTTCTGCCCCCGGCCCGGTGGGGAGGACGGGCTGTATGACGCTGCCCTGGAGGCCGTAGCCCAGGGCAAGATCCGTCATATCGGCCTGACGAACCACCGTCTGGCTGTGGCCCGGGAGGCCATACGCTCCGGGCTGTACGTTCTGCTCCAGTTCCCCTACAGCTATCTGTCCGGAGCGCAGGAGGAGGAGCTGGTGGAGGGCTGCCGGGAGCGGGGTATGGGGTTTGTGGCAATGAAGGGAATGGCAGGGGGACTGATCCGGAATGGAACTGCCGCCGCCCTCTGGATGGCCCGGCAGGCGGGGGTGGTTCCCATCTGGGGCGTTCAGCGGGAGTGGGAGCTGGACCAGTTTTTGGCCTGCGTGAAGGAGGACGCGGAGCTGACGGCGGAGTACCAGGCGCTGATTGACAAGGACCGGAGGGAGCTCACCGGGGATTTCTGCCGCTCCTGCGGCTACTGCATGCCCTGTCCGGCAGGGATTCAAATCAATCAGTGCGCCAGAATGTCCCTGATGCTGCGCCGCATGCCCGCTGCCGACTACCTCACGGAATACTGGCAGGGGGAGATGGAGAAAATCAAAGGCTGCCTGAACTGCGGCAAGTGCGCCTCCAAATGTCCCTACGGGTTGAATCCCGCCAGGCTGCTTCAGGAGAATTACAAGGAGTATTGGACCCATTTTTAGACCCTGTGCCCAAGGGAAAAAAGCTCTTGTCAGAGGCGGCAGGACTTGCTATAATTGGGTGAATCTGTCGCCGCCGGTCGTGAGGAAACGGCGGGGGAAAGGAACGAGATTATGAAGACACACAAACGTATCCCGGCTGTTCTGCTGGCGGCCTCTATGGTGCTGTCTATGCTTACGCCGGCATGGGCGGAGGAGAGGGCCGGCACAGCGGCCGGTGAGCTCCAGGCCACCGTACGCATCGACTACAGCCAGAGGATGGACGAGCTGCGGCGGAGAGACATTCAGGCGGAGCTGTTTCAGGGACAGAAGTCCCTGGGGGCGGTCAGCCTGACAGAGGCGGAGCCTAACGGAACGACGCTGAACGGCTGTATGGCCCGGGTGTCTCTGCGGGACCGGCTGGGGGGCGAACTCACCGGCACGGCCGACCCCGGGGCGCTGGATTTGACCGTTACGGGGCTGAGCCAGGGGGACTATTCCATCCGGTTTACCGGCGAGGGCTATGCTCGCTGTGAGGTCCCCTTTTCCATTCAGGATTACAGCCATTATATCGAGGTGGGTACCGGCGACGGTACCTTTGCCCTGGGCGATTTTGACGGAACCGGCCGGGTGGACGCCAAGGACCGGGATGCCCTGAGCAAAGCCCTGGGCAGCACAAGCCGGGACGACCTGGCCCAATACGATCTGAACGGGGACGGCCGGATTGATATTGTGGATTTGGCGTATGTCAACCATAACGTCAGCGCTGCGGCCGCTCTCCCCGAGGTGCTGGATACGGTGTGCATCAGCGCCCGGGTGGACGAGGCACAGGCGCAGGAGGACCTGGCCAACGCCGGCACACGGTTCGAGGGCAGCCTGGCGAACCTGTTTCAGGCGGGGGGCGGTAGCACCGTTTTTCAGAACAGCGCCGGGAGGGGAGACATTGTCATTCCCGTCCCTCTGGCCGGCGCAGTGGAGGCGGAGAACCTTGAGATTGCCACGCCGGAGGGGGTGCAGGGCACGATCCAGGCGGGTACGGTTGAGGTGGAATATGAGGGAGGGGTTATTTCCCGCTCCTTCTCCGCGGATAATACCATGTATTCCGGGGTCCGTGCTGTGACCCCCGACCCAGGGAGCAGCGTGATTACCATCTCCTTGGGCAAGCGGGTGGCGGTGAAGAAGATTACCGTTACCGTTACCAAAACGGCGGGCGGAGAGTATGCTGCAGTGGAGTCTATCCGCTTCCTGAAAGACATTGTGCCCGAGGGGCTGACAGAGCCGAATAGCCTGGTAAAGAATCTCTCTGCCGTTCCAGGAGACGGCCAGGCGGCGCTGAAATGGAGCGCACTGCCAAATGTATCCAGCTATCGGGTGGAATATTGGGAGAAGGGGAAGGAGAGCGCACGCCGGCAGCTCAATGTGGACGTGCCCCAGGCGCAGGTCTCGGGGCTGAGCAACCTGACCACCTATTGCTTTACCGTTACCCCCACGGACGGCGGCTGGCAGGGGCAGACCTGTGACCCTGTGGAGGCCACGCCTCAGCCCGCCAAGGCCCCTCCCGCTCCGGATATGGTGAGCGTTTCCGCCGCGGATGGACAGCTTGCGGTTTCCTGGAAGAAGGGGAAAGAGGCCAAATGGTTTGAGGTGTATTACACCGACCAGGTCAACGCCTCCACCTCCGCCTATCAGCAGGCCGGCGGACAGGTGACAGACGCCAGGCTGACGATTTCCGGCCTGACCAACGGGACGACATACTATATCTACGTTGTGGCGGGCAACGACGCGGGCCGAAGCGGCCCGTCGGACATCGCGGAGGGTACGCCCAGAACGACGGACTACAGCCGCCCGGCGGGTATTCCCACCCAGGGGATTCTGGAGGGGAGCGACATCCAGCGGGTGTGGCTGGCGGACAGCGGAAACGTTTCCACCAGCGCCTACTCCTCCGCCCAGCCCTTTAAGCCCGAGTACATGGCTGATGGCAATTTCCGGACCCATTGGACCTCCCAGGCCTGGGAGGACGGCAACTGGGCCAGAAGCAAGCAGGTATTCGCCTCCTTCAGCCAGCCGGTGGACATCAGCAGCGTGATCTGGGTGCCCCGGCTGGACGGGAGCTACGCCAGCAATCTGCGGCTCTATACCGTCACCGTATGGCGGGAGGGCGAGGACCTGGAAGGGCCCGGGACCCTGGTGTCCCCGGACCCCCTCCGTGGGGGCCTCGCTTCCGACCACAACACATGGCTGGGTGTGGGGAACAACCCCGGCGTGACCAAGTTCGCCGTGCTGCCCTTCGCGCCTGTGACCGATGTGGTCCAGGTGTCCGTCACCATTGAGCAGGTGGGATATTCGGCGGTCAGCCTCTCCGAGCTGATGTTTTTGGAGTATGACCCGGCCCATAGCCTGCCCGACAACATCACCGCTCTCTTTGCCGACGCGCTGCATACCCGGTTGGCCGCCGGCGTTAGCCAGGAGCAGATTGACGCCCTGAAGGCCCGGCTGAACAGCGACGAGATCAATTACTATCTGGATCCGGAGACCCTGGCCGACGAGCTGGCCCTGGCCCAGGAGCTGCTGGATGGCAAGTCCACCAGCGGCGTGGTGCTGAGCGGCATCCAGTCCCGGAGCAGCGGCGCTGACAGCGCGAAGTACAGCCAGGGTGGCAGCGACTTGCAGCCCCTGGGCACGGCCGCCAAGGCGGGCCAGGAGATTACGGTCTATGCCTCCGGCATCCCCGAGGGGGAGACGGTGACGGTCTGGGCCACGCAGTTTAACGCCGAGGTGTCCGCGTGGCGGGCTGAGGTGGGGGCTCTGGTCAACGGCCGGAACATCCTCACCGTTCCCAAGATTGGCAGCCAGACCACGGAGCGGGGCGGCAGCCTGTACCTGACCTACAGTGGCTCCGGCCCTGAAGGTATTCAGCTCCACGTCCGCCGGGCTGTGGACACCCCCGTTTTGGAGCTGTCCGACTGGTACGGCCTGGAGGAGAGCGCTCGAAGGACCCGGATTGAGGCCTATGTGGACGAGCTCACCGCCTATGTGTCCGCACAGAATATCACCAGCGGCAACGCTCTGGCCAAGTGCCTGAATGTGACGGAGATCTCCACCCCCACCGTGCTTCTCTCCCTCCCCGCCGCGGCGGTGCTGGGGGCCAACGGCGCGGACCGGGACGTCAGGGTAGAAAACCTGTACCAGAATGTGCTGGCCTGGGAGGACGTCATGCACATCTGCAAGACCACCCAGGGCATTAACAACACCTATGAGAAAAACGACATGACCTCCCGCCAGAATATCCGGTGTATGCAGATGTTTGCCGGCGCGTTTATGTATGCGGCGGGCAGCCACATCGGCATCGGCTACAGCTCCTGCGCCGGCATGGTCAGCGGCCTGCCCATTGCCAAGTTGCCCGCCGGGGCCACCGCCAACAGCCTCTTCGGGTGGGGCATCGCCCACGAGATTGGCCACAATATGGACAAGCTGGGCCGGGCCGAGATTACCAACAACCTCTATTCCCTCATGGTCCAGACCTTCGACGGGGCGAACAACACCTTGGCCTCCCGTCTGGAGAGCAGCGGAAAATATCCGGCCATCTTTACCAAGACCGCCCAGAGCCAGCCCGGCGAGTCCAACAACGTGTTTGTACAGCTGGGCATGTACTGGCAGCTCCACCTGGCCTATGATGGGGCGAAGGACGACGCCCGCGGCCCCATGTGGTTCTACAACCAGTTCTTCCAGAACTGGAAGGCGGGGACCTATACCAAGGACTTTACCGGCCTGAGCTACGACGACAAGGTGGCCCTCACCGCCGCCGGGGTGGTGAAAAAGGACCTGACCGGGTTCTTTGAGCGTTGGGGCATGTCCCTCAGCGACGGGGCCAAGGAGAAGCTGAAGGCCTATGAGGAGGAGAGCCGCGCGCTCTGGTATCTCAGCGACCAGAGCCGCCGGGAGCGCCTGACGGGGACCAGGCCCGCCGAAGGCACCCTCACCGCCACCGCCCGGCTGAAGGGCGACAACGCCATTGAAATCACCATCACCCCCTCCATCACCGGCACGGTCCAGGGCTATGAGATTATCCGCAACGGCAAGTCCGTCGCCTTCGTTCTCCCCGGGGAGGACGGCGCTGTCCTTTATGAGGACGTGATTGGCTCGGGCAACCACCGGACCTATCAGTATCAGGCGGCCGCCTACGATATCCTGGGCAATCAGATTGGCGAGACCGCCAACGCTGGCGAGGTCCGGGTGGCCTACGACAAGCTGGTGGACCCCTCCGCCTACACCTTGACCCGTGATGGTAACACCGTCACCTTCCGGTTTGACGAAGCCACCTCCATCTCCGGCCTGAAGCTTACTGGGGCCAATCGTCCCACCGGCGGGGATTACGAAATCACCGTGGAGACCAGCTTCACCGGGGAGGACAAGAAGCCGGTGAACAGGACTGTCACCGCCCGTACCGGCTCCTTCGATGCGGGCAACCAGGCGGTGGACGACAAGGACAGCTACCTCACCTACTTCCAGAAGCCCGGGGCTGCCTCGGACGACACCCGCATCTGGACCTACGACGCCAAGACCCTCACTGTGACCGGCATCCCGGCAGATATGGCCGACGGCGACATCCGGCTGATCAGCTACGCCGGAGACGACGTTACCTTCTGGGAGGAGGGCGCTGTGGGCCGGCTGTCCGCCGACTACCGGTATGGCGAAGGGGCCGATGATGTCATCCCCAAGGACACCCTGGTGATTGTGGGCACCTACCGGGGTGACCCCAGGTTCAACATCGTAAAGGTGAAGGGAGTGTTCACCAAAACTACAGACGGCGGGGAGCAGAGCACCGATGAGCGGTATTTGGACGGCGAGGCCATCCTGTTCGCCGAGATTCCGGCGGACAATCAGGTGAGCGATATCAGCGACGGCCTGTTTATCTTTATCCCCAACGTTCAGAGGGAGGCCGAGCTTCAGAAGGCGGAGGGCGAAGAGACGGTAAACCGCTGCGACGGCGTCAACCTCCTGCCCAGCCAGATGAAGGCGGTCCTCTCCCGCACCGACCTGCCCGACGAAGCGGAGTCCCAGCGCTTGACGGCGGAGACCGTTTGGATGCAGTCCCCCGGCGGGGAGAACCTGCCTGTGATCGTATTGGAGGATGACAACGGATGAAACAGTATTTTGCCATTCTGACAGCCCTGGCACTGACGGCTGCGCTGCTGTGTCCTACGGCGGGGGCAGCGGGCGGACCCACTCTTCGAGTGGATAAGGGGAGCGAGACGGGAACCACCCAGCTCACCCTTCAAAACCTGGGGGACCGGGAGATCAACAGCGTTCAGCTGGAGCTTACCCTGTGGGGGAGCTACCCCCAAGCCAGCTTCGCCGGGGACGAGAACAGCGGGAGCTACAGCTATTGCAAAGTGGATGCCTCCAGCCGCCAGACCACGGTAACCATCTACATTGACTCGGTAAAAACGCTGAACCAGAGTGGTACGGCGCCGCTGGGCACACTGACGCTGGGGAGCGGCTACGCCGCCCCCAGCTCCGCCCGGCTGACTGTGCTGGATCACGGCCTGAGCGACAGCCCGGAGGGCAGCATTCCGGTGCAGGCCGACCCTGACATCCCCACCGGACAGCCCCCGGAGAACAACACCACGAACCCCTCCAGCCCCTCGGACTCCTCCAATTCGGACGAGTACCTTATCCGGACAGTGAGCGCAGGGCACGGCAAGGTGTCGGTCAGCCCGGGCAGAGCGGAGCGGGGGGAGCGAGTGACCATTACGACCCGGGCAGACAGCGGCTACCGTCTGTCTGAACTGACCGCCACTGCGGGCGGCCGGCAGCTGGAGCTGAGCGACAGGGGAGAAGGGCGCTTCACCTTTACCATGCCAGGCTCGGCGGTGGAGGTGCAGGGGACCTTTGCCGCCTCCGAACCGGCGGGCCTTCCGTTTACCGATGTGGCGAAGGATATATGGTACCACGACGCGGTACGTTACGCCTATGAGAACGGCCTGATGGCCGGCACCAGCGTCAGCACGTTCAGCCCGGACCTGGCGACCAGCCGGGGGATGATTGTCACTATCCTGTATCGGTTGGCCGGTTCTCCCAACGTTGGAGGGTCTGACTTCTACGATGTGGCGGCCGGGAAATATTACTCTGACGCGGTGGCCTGGGCGGCCGCCAACAGCGTAGTCAGTGGTTACGGGGATGGCCGGTTCGGACCGGACGACCCCATTACCCGGGAACAGATGACGCTGATTCTCCAGGGCTATGCCCGGCTGGAGGGCAGGGATGTGAGCGCCCGGGCGGATTTGTCCGCCTACACGGACGCGGGGAAGGTTAGCGGCTACGCCCTGGAGTCCATGCGCTGGGCCCGGGCGGTGGGCCTGATTAACGGCACCACCCCAACCACCCTGACCCCCGCCGGGACCGCTACCCGGGCACAGGCGGCGGTTATTCTCCAGGGCTTTTGTGAAAATGTAGTGTCCGGCGAATAGAGTCAGGACGCGTCAATCGAAAGGGGGGGCTGTGCATGACTTCTGGTGATACACAGCCCCTTTTTATATTCTGCGGCAGAAAAAAAGCGCTTCCCTTGCGTTGAAATTTATGGTATACTGTCCCTAAGTCCATCGTCTATGTATTCAGTGCGGCGCAAAGCCCGTGAATAAAAGAACGAGCGGCTTTTCTTCTGTCTATCGAGGAAAATCATCAGGAAAAGGAGCGACAGGAACGTGGCGGAAAAGCAAGCGGACTCCCTCGCCAACCGGGAGATAAAATGGAGCCTGAATCGGAGGATATTGAGGAATACCACCTTGAATATTCTGATTTTAGTGGTCATATGCTGTGTGATTATGGCGCTCTCCTTGCAGTCACTTGCCAACAGCATCTTGTTGGACAGCCTTCAGCCGATGGCACGGCAGTCGGCTAAGACGGTGGAGGCAAACATCCATATGCTGGCAGACCGCATGATGACCATTGCCGGCGACCCACGGATGAAAACGGTAAGCTTAGCGGGGGCGGACGGAGCGGAGACCTCCCGCCCGAATGCTGCGGCGACCGCAGAAAACCGCAGGGCGGTATTGGAAGAAGCGGCGGAGATTTATGAGCTTTACACAATCGCGCTGTATGACTTGGACGGGCGGCTGACCCAGGGGATTGACGGCGCGCCGGAGAGCCTGGACAGCAGTTTTTTAGCTCTCTTAAAGGAGACGGACAATTTTACAACTGATTCCTCCACCATCTATCAGGGCAGGCTGGGTGTTATGATGGGTATGCCGGTGAAGGAGGACGGAGAGACCGTTCTCTATGTAATGGGCGTATATAAGTATGATACGCTCAACGACGTCATCAGCAGCATCAATTTGGGCAGGAGCGGTATGGCCTATGTGGTCAATCGTGAGGGCGTTGTGATTGGACATCCGGACCAGTCTTTGGCTCTCAATCGGAGCTCGCTGGCGCAGATCAGCGGTGGCAACAGCGACGCGGTAGAGCGGGTAACCACCGGAGAGACAGGGGCAACGGAATTTTCCATCGGCGGGAAACGGATGCTGGTGGCATTTTCCCCGATCCGGGGAACCCAATGGTCGCTGGTGATCCAGATTCCCAAGGCAGATTACAACCACTTTATCCGCGGAGCGATGTTCTTATCCATTGCGGCCACTCTGCTGGGCCTGGTGGTCTCTATGCTGCTGATTTTGCGCTTTGCCCGCTCCATCTCCCGCCCGGTAAAGCGCGTAACGGACCGCATGGTGGCGCTCTCCGACGGCGATCTGCACACCGAAGTCATCCCCGTCAACACCGGAGATGAGCTGGAGGTGATGACGCAGACCCTGGACGCCACGCTGGAGAGCATGAACCGGTACATATCCGACATTCAGCAGGTTTTAAATCAGGTTGCGGCCGGCGATCTGCGCACCGGGCCCCAGGTGGACTACAAGGGCGACTTTGTGCGGATTCGCGGCAGCCTGCACACTATTACGGAGTCGATGAATGAAACGCTCCTTGGTTTCCGCGCCGCCGCGGACCGGCTTACCGCGATGGCGGAGCAGCTGAGCGGACAGTCCGCTCAGCTCCATCAGGCGTCTCTGGAGCAGAACCAGTCTACCGAAGAGCTGGTCCATGAGGTGACCAATGTGAAGGACCGGCTGGCCGACGTGACACAGAGCAGCGGCCAGACCCGTGCGCAGACAGAGGCGATCACCCAGCGTATTCAAAGCGCCAACGAGCAGATGGCCGCTTTGTCCTCCGCAATGGACAATATCAGCGCCAACGCCCAGCAAATTACACAAATCGCCAAGGATATTGAGGATATCGCCTTTCAAACCAATATCCTGGCCCTCAACGCCTCTGTGGAAGCGGCCCGTGCCGGAGCCGCGGGAAAGGGCTTTGCGGTTGTGGCAAACGAGGTGAAACAGCTGGCCGCCAAGAGCGCTGCGGCCGCGCAAAGCGCCACGGGCATGGTCAACAACACCAAGGCAATTATTCAGACCGGCGTGGAGCTGACGGCGGATACCGCCGGGTCTCTGCGCGCAATCTCCGACGTCTCTGCGCAGATCAGCGCAATTTCAGACCAGCTGGCTGCAGCGGTGGAGGGACAGGAGACTGCTTTGGCGGTTATGGAGGAGCGGATTGCCACCATTTCCGGCATAGCGGACCGCAATCTGCAAAACGCAGGGGAAACGGAGCAGTCCAGCGGTTCGCTGGCTAAGGAAGCTGAGGCGCTCCAGGCCCAGGTGCGGAACTTTATTTTGAAGGAGAAATGCAGCAGATGAAACGGATCGTTGCCATACTTTTGAGTCTTCTGACGGTGGCGTCGCTGCTGACGGCCTGCGGAAAACAATCGGGGCTTCAGGATGGATATTATACTGCGCAGATGGGCGAGTTCAGCCACGGCTGGAAGGAATATATTACGATTATGGTAAAAGGCGGAAGCATTGTTTCGGTAGAGTACAATGCGGAGAACGCCAGCGGCTTCATCAAGAGCTGGGATAACGCATATATGCAGAACATGCTCCACAGCAACGGCACCTATCCCAATGAATATACCCGCAATTACGCAAACCAGCTTCTGGAAGGGCAGGGTGAGGGGAAAATTGACGCGATTTCGGGCGCGTCGTCCTCCCATAAAACATTTCAGGCGCTGGCCGAGGCTGTCTTGGAGCAGGCCCGGAGAGGAGATTCCAGTATTCGGATCGTCGAAATGACGCACTAGCTGCTTTGGAAACCTGAAAAGCCGCCTGGAACTGCCGGAATACATCCGGAGGTTCCAGGCGGCTGGTTGTTCTGAGGAGCAGAGGTGATTGCAAGCTGAGATTTAAATTGTTATTTCAGGAGTGGACAATTCGCTGTCCCGGTGGTAAAATTAAAAATGCTATGTTGGGAGATTGTGCATTGGACACAGTTTTCTCATGTGTTTGGGAGGTTATAGCATGAAACGCAGAGTACTAAGTTCCATTCTAACGCTGGCTCTGTGCCTGAACCTATGCCCCGTTTGGGTGTTGGCCGCCGAGGAGACGGGCGGTGGGCTGTGCCCGCACCATCCGGTGCATACGGATGACTGCGGGTATGCTGTGCCAGTTTTGGAACAGGAGTGTACCCATGACCACGACGATAGCTGTTACACAGCAGAAACGGCCTGTATCCATGAGCATACGGCCGAGTGCTATCCGGATTCGGACGACGCTCTGGAAGCGACCGAACCGGATTTGTGTGCGCATGTGTGTACAGAGGATGGCGGCTGCGTTACGCAGGCCCTGTATTGCCCGCATGAGCATGACGATATCTGCGGCTATGTCCCGGGAAATCCCGGCGCGCCGTGTGGGTTTGCCTGTCGGATTTGTCCCGTTGAGGACCTGATTGGCAAGCTGCCCCG
This sequence comes from Lawsonibacter sp., assembly GCA_022793355.1. GTDB lineage: Bacteria > Bacillota > Clostridia > Oscillospirales > Oscillospiraceae > Lawsonibacter. The sequence goes on from JAAWCR010000231.1 coordinate 14,801, forward strand.
CAGCGTTTCAGAACGCGACATCCAGCAGATCCAGGCTGAGCTCAGTGAAATTTATGACTTGTATGAGGGGCTGACCGCGGAAGAACAGCGGCAGGTGGATCTGTCGCCCTGCGTTTCCCTGCTGGAGCAGATTGACGAGCTGGGTTCCGCCATACTGGGCGACGATGAAATTACGGAGCAAATATTCCGGTTGACTGCGGATCGAACCTACGCCTCCCCATATGAGGTATCAAGGCCGTTCATAATCGACACGAGCGGCTATACCCTTACCGGAACGGGCTCTAGCGCCGTGCTGGTCACCTCGTCCGGCGACTTGGAGCTTCGGGGAACCGTTATCGCCGAAAAAGGCGCGGGTGTGGAGGTCAGCGGATCCCTTCGTATCATAGAGTCGGGCACGAGCATCGAAGGAGAGGAATATGCCCTAAAACTTAACTCTGGCGCAAAGGTACAGCTGTCCACAGGCACATACTACGGATTCAACGCTGCCATTCAGACGGCAGACGGTGATTTTGCCGCTCTGCTGGCGCCGGGCTGCGCCTATTTCGACGGCGACGGCAATCCGATGCCGCTGGCGGATGTGGCGGATGCCCGGACGGTTGTTGTGGCTCAGTGTACGGACCATCCGGGCAAAACCTACACGACCAACGCCGGCACTCCGACCCACGCCTGGACCTGTCCGGCCTGCGGAACAAAGGAGGATGCGGAACCATGCCAGTTCACCTTTGACCCGACCGGTGTGGGAACCTGCGATCTCTGCGGCAATAAAGTGACCATTGAGATTGATCGGGATAGCCTGAAGGATCTGGCCTATGACAACACCGTCCAGCCCGCGAATGGCACCGTCACGGTAACGGTGGACGGCGCATCTTCCCCGCTGACGCCGGATAGCGATTACTCCGTGTCCTATTCCACGCGGGCCGATGTGGGCAACACCTCCTATACCGTTACGGTTACCGTTACCGGGAAAGCTTACACCGGGACGTTTGAAAAGGAGTACACGTTTACCAAGGACGAGCTGACTCAACCCGTGCTTGAATGGAGCGCAAACAGTGCTGCTGTGCCCTATACCGGCAGTCCGGTGACAAAAGACCAGCTGCCGTCTGTGACCATCAACGTCACTACATCCTCTGGTATAGATTTGCACGACCAGCTGCGATATTCTTACAGAGAACAGGGGAGTAGCGACGCCTACACAGACGGGCTGCCCACAAATGCCGGTACTTATGATGTCGTAGTCAGTCTTGCGGAGGGGCCGGACTATCAAGCGGCCTCCAGCGACCCCATCACGCTGACGGTTAACAAAATCAGCCCGATTGCCACGCCCCCTGCAGCTGCAAAACCAATTTATAATGGAACGGCCCAAGCGTTGGTGACTGCGGGTACGCTGTGTGACGCGGCGGTGCGCGATGGCCTGGAAATCAAGTTTGCGACAAATGAAAACGGTCCCTTCTCCGCCACAATTCCTGCCGGTATGGATGCGGGCGCTGATTACCGTGTCTGGTACACGGTGGAGGTGACCGATAACTATTTGGCGATCGACCCGGACCCAACCGAAATCGCCGGCGTGGAAATCCAGCGCAAGATAATTACACCTAAGGTTGAATTGTCGGAGTATAAATATCTGTATGATGGAGGATGGAAAGAACCGAAGGTTACGGTTAAGGACGGGAATACCGTCCTGCCGGACAACGAGTATCAGGTGGCCTACGAAAATAACCGGGATGTAAGCACTGCGGATAAACCGGCAAAAGTAGTCGTTACCGATAAAGAGGGCGGTAACTATGCCATTAAAAGGGTTGAAGCTGAGTTTCAAATTACCTCTCGAGAGCAGGCGGCTCTGTCCATTACCAACTACCCCAACACCGTCACCTACGGGGATAAGTTTACCTTGGGTACGTCCGGTGGTTCCGGCAACGGAACGGTCACCTGGAAGGTCATAGACGGTACAGCCGTTGTAACGGTGAATGACGGCGGACAGGTTGTAATCACTGGTGACGGTGAGGCCACCATTCAGGCAACGAAGTCGGGCAAGGACCCCGCAACCGGCGTGACCAACTATGAGGACGCAATTGCAACCTGGACGCTTGATGCCAGCAAGAAGTCCGTTACCGCCACCGTGACGGCGGAGGACAAGGACTATGACAGCAGTGCAATTGCCAAGGTCCACGCGGTTGTGGAGCAGGGCGTTTTGCCGGGGGATGTCATTAAAATCGACGGTTTGATCGGCACCTTTGACAATGCAGACGCCGGTGCAGATAAGACCGTGACCGTAGATATAACGGGCGAGGCAATCTCAGGCAACAATTCCCAGCACTACATCGTTTCCTACTCCAGCCTCACCATCAAGGCGACCATCTACAAGGCGATTGCGGAGATTACGACGCCTCCGGTTGCCGCAAGTTTGACCTACAACGGTACGGCGCAGACGCTGATTGCCACCGGGGCGGTGGCAGACCCAGCCGGCATAGCTGTGGAATACGCCCTGAGCAAGGACGGCCCCTATGCTGCCAACTTCCCGAAGGGCACCAACGCGGGCACGTATACCGTCTGGTATCGGGTTCAGGAGACGGATAACTACACCGGTCTGGACCCGGAAAAGATAGACGTGCCCATTGCCAAAAAGCCGGTAACCCCTGTCATCACACTGGACCAGGATACTTTTGTCTACGACGGCACCCCCAAGGAGCCGGTTGTCACGCTGACTGAGGCCGGCGGCACGCTGATTCCGGCCGATGAGTATACAGTGGACTACAGCGACAACGTCAATTTCGGCACCGCCACCGTGACCGTCACAGCCAAGCCCGACGGCAACTACTCCTTTGCGCCTGTTGAAGAGACCTTTACCATTGGGCAAAAGCAGGCCACAGTCCTCACCCACCCGAAACCGGCGGGCAAGCCGCTTGTCTTTGACAACATGGACCTGGAGCTCGTGACCGAGGGCACAGGCTCCGGCGGCACAATGGTGTATTCTCTGTCAAAGGATGATCCAACAGACCCCTATTTGGAAGAGATTCCCACCGGATTCAACGCCGGCGTTTACACGGTATATTATAAGGTGAAGGGCGATGACAACCACAGCGACTCGGGTGTGGGCGAGGTGGAGGTCACCATCTCCCCTAAGACGGTGAAGGACCCTACCATCGAACTATTCGATGGTAATACTCCTCTTGTCAACTACATCTATGATGGGAATAAAAAAGAACCCGAGGTTGTGGTCAAAGACGGCAGTACGGTGATTGACAAGGGCGAGTATAACACCGTTTACAGCAATAACCGCAACGCTGGTACGGCTACAGTCAGTATCACCGACAAACCGGGCGGCAATTACACCGTGACGGGCTCGGCGGCATTTGTAATTCTCAAGGCGGATATTGTGTTTAATCCGGACCCGCAAGCTGCTGATATCACCTACGACGGCAAGGCTCACGAGCTGCTTATCCCCGGCACAACCAACGGCGGAGAGGTCCTGTATGCGCTGGGCAGCCAGACGGGTACCTATTTAGCCGCCATCCCCACCGCCAGCGAAGCGGAGGAGTATACTGTCTATTACAAGGTCGTGGGCGATGAGAACCACAACTCGTTCGATGTAACGTCCGTAACAGTGACAATCAAGAAGGCAACTGCGCAGATCATTGATGCTCCCGCGAAAATTGATCCGCTGGTGTACAGCGGACAGCCCCTGGAGCTGATCACGGCGGGCAAGACCAACGTTGGGTCTATTGTGTATTCCCTGGATGGAACCAACTTTTCTCCCACCATTCCCACCGGGACCAACGCCGGCACCTACAAAGTCTACTATAAGGTAGATGAAACCGGCAATTACACCGGCGTGGCTGCGAACACAACGCCGATTTCCGTGACCATCGCCCCTAAGTCCATCACGCCAAAGGTCACGTTGTCGGAATCCTCCTATGTGTACGACGGCAGCAGGAAATCGCCGAAAATCACGCTCAAAGATGGGGACACGGTGATTGAGGAGAGCCAATATACCGTCACATGGGCGGATGACAAGGATCCCACAGCCACCGACGTTTTGACAGCCGTTGGCACTTATACGGCAACCATCGAAAACGTAACGGATGGGAATTATACGTTCAACGTGAGCGCCAAGGTTGAGATTGTCGCGGCGCAACAGGGGGCGCTGGAAATCACCGGCACGCCCGAGCACGTCTATTACGGCGACACGGTCACAACGCTGGGGACCTCCGGCGGCACCGGAAACGGGACGGTCACCTGGAGCATCACGGCGGGTCAGGCCAGCGCCGAGATTGTCCCGGGCACAAACGACCTTACCATCAAGGGCACCGGGTCTGTTACGGTTACAGCGGAACGGACGGTTCCCAACTACGGGACAGTGTCGAAGGATTGGACCTTTACCGTGGAGCCCAAGCCGGTGGTGGCGGAGGTGACGATTGCTCCGAAGGCCTACGACGGGACCACAAATGTGGATGCCGCCGCTATCACCACGGCGGTGAACGCCAGCGATCTGGTGGCCCCCGGCGACGCCTTCACCATCAACGGCCTGACGGGGACTTATGACAACGCTAACGCCGGAACCGGAAAGACGGTCACGCTGGACGATACCAGCGCGGTCAAAACTGACGGCAACGGCAAGTATGCCGTCAGCTATCCCGCCACCGCCAAGGGCGACATTACGCCCAAGCCGGTCACAGTGACAGTCACCCTGTCCGGCAACGGCTTGCAGACGGATGACACCGTTACCCCTCCCGTCTGCTTCTACAACTACGACGGCAAGGAAAAGACACCCAATGTCACGGTGGAGGCTGATGATAATAATGCTGTGCTGACAGACGGTGACTATACTGTAAGTTATAGCAACAACCAGAATGTGGGCGACGCAACCGTGACCGTCACAGCGAAGGCAGGCGGCAACTACGCGTTTCATGCCGAGACAATAACCTTTGCAATCCGGAGCGCCGGCGCGGTGCTGACCAAGGTTCCGTCGGCCAAGGACCTGACCTATACCGGGCAGGCTCAGGACCTGGTGGACGTAGGCACCGCCACCGGCGGTACAGTGATGTATTCCAGCACAGGCGCGGCGAATTCCTATACGGAAGCCATTCCCCAGGAGACGGACGCGGGCACCTATACCGTGTATTACATGGTAAAAGGCGACGCCAACCACAAGGATACCGCGCCCGCTCAGGTGTCCGCGATCATCAAGCCGAAGCAGATTACCCCCGCCATCACGCTGAATCCAACTTCCTTTGTCTATGACGGAACTGCGCACAAGCCCACCGTTACGGTCAAGGACGGAGGCACAGAGATTCACGGTCCCGGCACCGACCGGCCCGAGTACAGTGTGGACTACCAGGACAATGTCAACGCAGGTTTGGCAAAGGTCATTATCAGCGATGCCAACGGCGGCAACTACATCGTAAATGGCACCGCCACCTTTGAAATCACAAAGAGTGCTCCTGCGGTTACAGATCCGGTAGGAAAAACCGGCCTCCAGTACAACGGCGAGCGTCAGGACCTGGTCAAGGCGGGCGTCTGCGGCGAGGGTACCGTGGTCTACTCGGTGAACGGCGGAAATTATACCTCCGCGGTTCCCTCGGAATCAGCGGTCGGCACCTACACCATCCACTGGAAGGTGCTGGGCGACGCCAACCACAGCGACACAACCCCTGACGAGCTGACGGTAAACATTGGTAGAAATGAGGTAAAAATCCCCGGTATCTCGCTGTCCTCGGAGGAGCTCAAGTACACCGGCAGCCAGCAAAAGCCCGTTATCACCGTCTATGATGACAGCGGCCGGCTGATTCCGGAGCATGAGTACACGGTGACGATTACCGGGACGAACGGCAATGCTGGTATGGTGGATGTGGACACCTACACCGTCACCATCACCACGCCGTCAACCTCCAATTACGATATTCAAAGCAACAATGTCCGGACCTTCAAAATCGTTCCGGCAGATCAGGAAAGTATTTCTATCACCGGTTCCCAGGCACAGGTCCGTTACGGCGACACCATCCAGCTGGTTGCGACGGGCGGCACCGGTGCAGGGAATGTGACTTGGAAGGTCGAGGCCAAGGATGGCAGCGCAATTGCCAGCACCATCAGTGCCACCGGACTGCTCACCGTGCGGGATGTGGGCGGCCCCTTGGTGGTCACAGTGACCCGTTCCAGAGGCGGCAATTACGCCGACGTATCCGCCAAGTGGGAGTTCAGCGCGGCCCAGAAGCCGGTGACGGCGGTGCTGACCGCCGCTGATCGGAGCTATATCGCCGGTGACAAGACGGCCACAGTGACGGCCGCCGTACCAGAAAGCGAATTGGTGTCCGGCGACTCCGTCATTATCGGCAACCTGACCGGCATGTTTGACACTGAAAGCGTGGGCACGGCCAAGAAGGTGACGGTGGACCGCTCAAATCTGAACATTACCGGCATAAATTCGGATAAATACACCGTTACCATTCCGGAGACCACCACCGCGTCCATTTTGGCGGCGGCCGCCACGGTGGATACTGACCCGACTCCTTACACCCTGACCTACGACGCCAGCAGGGAGCAGAAGCTGGTGACAGCGGGTGCGGTGACCGGCGGAACCATGGTCTATTCTCTGGACGACGCCAACTATACCCCGGCCATTCCCGAGGCTAAGGACGCCGGGACCTATACGGTCTACTTCAAGGCCAAGGGCGACGGCAACCACACGGACAGCGAGGTCAATTCGGTACAGGTGACCATCAGCAAGCAGACCGTAACACCGCAAATCGAGGTGACGCCCCCCAGCGCACAGTACGACGGCAATGTGAAGCGTCCCGAGGTCATTGTCAGAGACGGCGCAAACAATGTTATTCCGGAGAGTGAGTATACCGTTGTCTACGATACTGTTACAAACTGGAAAGACGTTGGTAATCACACGGTCACAGTCAAAAATATTGATGGCGGTAACTACGACATTACCGAGACGAACGCCACCTTCCGCATCACCATAACGGAGCAGAACCCGCTGGAGATCGTGGGCAAACCCGGCCTCGTCTACTACGGCGACACCTTTACCCTAAGCGCGGTTGGCGGTTCCGGCAACAGCGCGGTCACATGGAGCAGCAGCGATGACACGATTGCCCATGTCGATGACAACGGCCTTGTGACCATCAAGGGCGCGGGTTCCGCCACGATTACCGCGACTAAGCCAGGCGGCGGCAACTATAACGAAACAAAAGCAACCTATCCGCTCAACGCGCTGCCAAAGCCGGTCACTGCCATTGTCACCGCGAAGGACCGAGTGTATCAGTCCGGCGATCGTTCCGCCGAGCTTATCATCTCCTGGAAGCCGGGCGATCTGGTTGACAAGGACACCATCGACACCTCCAACGTGACAGGCGCGTTTGAGGATGACAGTGTTGGCACCGGAAAAACGGTGACCATCATCGGCGATCCGGTCAATGATGACACCGCTCAGAAGTACAAGATTACCATCCCGCGTACAACCACCGCGTCCATTCTCAAGGCGGATGCCGTGGCGCCGGCCATAACAGCGAACACCTTGACGTACACCGGCGCGGCCCAGACCCTTGTGAGCGGCGGAACTCAGGGAACTACCCTCTACTCCGACACCCGGGACGGGGTTTATTCCGAGGCAGTGCCCACCGGAACCGACGCGGGAGCTTACACAGTTTGGTACAAGGAAAAGGGGAACGACAACTACAACGATTCCCAGCCCCAGGCCATCCAGGTGACCATCAGTCAGAAAACACTGATGGCGGACGCCACGAATACCACCCTGTCTGGCAGCGATTTGCAGACGGACGTCACCAACAAAACCTATTACTATAAGTATGATGGAAGCGATAAAACCCCCTCTGTTATTATCCTAGACGGTTCGGAGACGATTCCGGCCAGCGAATATACAGTCAGCTACAGCGGCAACAGGAACGTAGGCGAGGCTACCGTCACCATTACGAACAGCGTGGGCGGCAACTACATCGTCAATGGCAGCGTGACATTTGAGATCCGAGAGGGCGGCGCACAGCTGACAAAGTCCCCCGAGGCGGTCAGGGGCCTGACCTACACCGGACAGCCCCAGCAGCTGGTGACCGTGGGCGTCGTGACAGGCGGCCACATCGAGTACGCAGTGGGTGATACGGTGAGTGACAGCGATTATGAGCCGGACATCCCCACAGAGACCAATGCGGGCAGCTATGTGGTACATTATAGGGTAGTGGGCGACGACAACCACGCCGATGGTGAGGAAGGCTCGGTCACTGCGACCATCAGTCCAAAGACGGTGGTTAGCCCGGTCATTACGGTGTCCGGCGCCTATACCTATGATGGTACTCCCAAAACACCCACTGTCACCGTCGAGGACAACGGCACGGAAATCCCCGGCCCCGGCACCGGCAAGCCCGAGTACACCCTGTCCTACCGTGACAACATCAACGCCGGCACGGCAACGGTGGTGGTCACCAACGCCAACGGCGGCAACTACATCGTGAACGGTGAGGCTGCCTTTGAAATCGCCAAGGCTGCCGCCACAGCCGACACCGCCCCCACGGGGAATACCGGCCTGCGCTACAACGGCTCCGCCCAGGAGCTGCTGGCTACTCAGGGCACGGCCACCGGAGGCACGATGGTCTACTCTCTGAGCCAGACCGGGGAGTATTCCGCCGCCATCCCCACCGGGAAAGAGGTCGGAGAGTACGAAATCTGGTACAAGGTGCTGGGCGACGCCAATCACAGCGACAGTACGGCTACAGCGCTGTCTCCCAAGGTGAAGATCGACAGGAACACCGTGACTAACCCCACCATCCAAGTGACGCCGGCGACTGTGAAGTACACCGGGGAGAAGCAGACACCCACCGTCACCGTCAAGGACGACGACGGCCTGCTGATCGACGGCAGCGAGTACACACCGACGTATCTGGATGAAAATGGAAACAGCGACCTGACCGCCGTGGGCACTTACACCGTGACCATCACCGGAGTCACCGGAGGGAATTACACCTTCAACACCATGAAAACCGCCACCTTTACCATCACCTCGGCGGACCAGACAGCCCTGACCATCACTGGCAAACGGGAGAAGGTCTGCTACGGCGACACCATCCCGCTGGGCACGACAGGCGGCAATGGAGCTGTGACCTGGGATGTGGGCGGCTCCACGATCGCCAGCATCGACGCTAATGGCCTGCTCAAGATCACCGGCGTGGGCTCTGTCACGGTGACGGCCACCAGCAAAAAAACCGGCTACACCGACCAGACCGCCACTTGGAATCTCTATGCGGAGAAGAAGCCGGTGACCGCCCTTGTGACGGCTGCGTCCAAGACCTATGACGGCGGCACAGCCGCCACCGTTACCGCCACGCTGCAAAACAGCGATTTGGTGGGATCTGACAGCGTCAAGATCACGCTGGCGGGCAGCTTCGAGGACCCCAACGCCGGAACGGACAAGAAGGTGAACATCGACAGCACAAACCCGGACTATACCGGCAGTACGGGCGATTATCAGAATTACGCTATCACCTACCCCGCCACCACCACCGCGTCCATCCGCAAGGCGGATGTGGATGCGGCGAAGGTGACAGCCCCCACGGCGGTGGAGAATCTGACGTACACCGGCTTAGCCCAAGCTCTGGTGTCCGAGGGTTCCTCGCCGGACGGCACGATGGAGTACTCCTTGGACGGCAAAACCTATTCCGCCAGTCTCCCCACCGGCACCAATGCGGGCGATTATGATGTCTGGTACCGGGTGAAGGGCGACGGCAACCACAATGACACGGCGGGCACAAATCTGGGAACCGTGACTATTGACCCGCAGAATGTGGCTGTCCCCATCATCGAATTCAACCCCAGCGGGGCTTCGTATGACGGCAAAGAGCATAAACCGGCGGTCACGGTTAAGGACAGCAACAACCGCGTAATCCCGGAAGCGGAGTACACCATCAATTACGGGGCCGGGGACTGGACGAAAGCAGGAGACTATCAGGTCACAGTCACCAGCACAGGCAGCGGCAATTATACCTTCGCTGATACCCAAAAGACATTTACCATCCTTGTGGCGGGGCAAAGTCCGCTGTCGATCACGAATAAGCCTGGCAAAGTCCAGTACGGCGACAGCTTTACACTCAGCGCGGTAGGCGGTTCCATAACAGGGGCTGTGGCCTGGGAGAGCAGTGACCCGCTGACCGCCTCCATTGATAGCAACGGCTTGGTACGCGTCCACAAGTCCGGATCGGTTACAATCACGGCAAAAAAAGTGGCTGACGGAAACTTCGGTGAGGTATCGGATACCTGGTCGTTCAGCGCGGAGAAGCGGCCCGTTACAGCCATTGTCACCGCCCGGAACAAGCCCTATGACGGAGGTGCTACGGCGAAACTGGACATTTCCTGGAAGGACGGCGACCTGATCAACGGCGATACCATTACGCTGAACCTGACCGGCGCGTTTGATGACGCCAACGTGGGCACGGACAAGATCGTCCGGATCACCTGCAACGGCGACCTCCCCGATGGCGGCGGCAAGTACGCGGTCACCTACAACAACACGACCACCGCCTCCATCACCGCCAAGGCGGCCACGGTGTCCGGCGTGCAGTCGGGCCCGTGGATCTACAGTGGCAGCGAACAGCCCCTGCTCAGCGGCGGCTCGGCCACAAACGGGACCATCGTCTACTCCCTAAATGGGACCGACTTCATGGATAATGTCCCTACGGAAATAAACGCGGGCAAGTATCAGGTTTGGTACAAGGCCCGGGGCAACACGAACTACGCCGACAGCGAAGTGCACATGGTGTATGTGACCATCCAGCCCAAGACGGTGACGCTCCCCACCATCGAGCTGTCCGGCGGGCCCTTTGAGTACGACGGCACGGAGAAGCGGCCCACGGCCACCGTTAAGGACGGAAATGTGGTTATCCCGAACAGCGAGTACACGGTGAGCTACAGCAACAACGTGCAGGCAGGGCCGAACGCCACTGTCACCATCACCGACAACCCAGGCGGGAACTACACCGTCAACGGCAGCACGACCTTCACCATCACGGCGGGATCGGTTTCCCTGACAACTCCTCCCCAGGCGAAGGACCTGACCTACAACGGCTTTGAACAGATGCTGGTGACGCCCGGTACGGCGGTCAACGGCAGTGTGGTGTATTCCAAAACGAGAGAGGGAAGCTACACCACGTCGATCCCCACGGAAATCAACGCGGATTTCTACCAGGTCTGGTACAAGGCGCAGGGAGATGGCGGCGAGACCGCACCGGAGTTCATAATTGTAGAGATCAAGCCCAAGCAGGTCACACCTAGCCTGACCCTGTCCAGCAGTTCCCTCACCTACACCGGCAGCGCGCTGACGCCCAAGGTGACCGTCTCGGTAAATAACCAGGAGCTGGACTCCGGTATGTACCAGATCAGCTACAGCAACAACACCGAGCCGGGTATTGCCACAGTCACGGTCACAAGCACAGGCGGCAACTACCAGTTCTCCGCCCAAACGACCTTTACCATTACCAAGGCCAAAGCGGCATTTGCTGTTGAGCCGAAAGCCAAAGAGAACCTATCCTACACCGGAGAGGACCAGGAGCTTTTTGAAGCGGGCTTATCTTTGAATGGCATTGTGCTCTACTCCCAAGACACTGTGACCTATCTGCCCGCAATTCCAAAGGGAAACCAGGTGGGCAGCTACACGTTTTTCGCTAAGGTACGAGGCAACTCAATGTACGAGGATAGCGATCCCATTATTATCCGGGCGGCCATCGCAAAGAACGAGGTTGACAACCCGAATGTTGAGCTGTCCGCCATCAGCCTCCCCTACACCGGAAGTCCGCAGAAGCCCACTGTCACCGTAAGCGATGACGACGGCAATGTGATCGCGTCCAGTGAGTACAGGGTGACGTATACCGGTGATACCGTAAATCCCGGTACATATACGCTTACTATCACAAGCCGGGACAAGAACTACAGCTTTGAACCCATCGACCGCACAATCACGATTCTTGCTGCGGGGCAGACCCCGCTGACCATCACCGGCAAACAGGATACCGTCTACTACGGCGACATACTCCGCCTCGGCGCCACCGGCGGCTCCGGTGACGGCGCGGTGACGTGGGAGGCAACGGGACCGGTTGACAAGCTTGGCGACAGTCAGTACAAGATCACCAAGTCGGGCAGTGTCACCATCACGGCCAAAAAGGCCGCCAGCGGCAGCTATGCGGCCTCCACCGACACTTGGACATTCTACGCCAATCCCAAGCCGATCACCGCTATCGTAACTGCGGCCAGCAAGCCCTTCGACGGTGGTAACAGCGCCACATTGACCGTTACCATCAACAGCAGCGACCTGGTGGGCACAGATACCTTCACCGTGACCGCGATAGGCCATTTTACAGACGAGAGCATTGGGGATAACAAGACCGTCATCATCGACAGACTGATAATCCCGGACGGTGTCAGCGAAAAATATGACATCAGCTGGCCCGTCACCACCACGGCGTCCATCACCCCGAAGCCCGCCAGCGCAACGAAAGTGCCGGAGCTTGTCCAGCCTTTGTCTTTGACCTACAACGGCACTCCCCAGTCGCTTCTGGCGGACGGCGGCGAAGCGGAAGGCGGAACTATCTTCTATTCCTTGGACAATGGCAGCAGCTACAGCCGCAATACCATGGCTACGGACGCGGGTGACTACAACGTCTGGTACAAGGTGGTCGCCAGCGACGAGAACCACAAGGACAGCGCGCCTGAGAATCTGGGCACTGTGACTATCATGGCGAACACCGGTAAGCCCACCGTCCTGTGTACCCCGAACTCGGTTCCGTATGACGGCAAGGAGAAGACACCCAATGTTGAGGTATGGGTCGATGACCGTATCATCCCGAAGGATGACTACACAGTGGTGTTTGAGACAGGCCGGATCGCGGTGAACACTTACAAGGTGACTGTCACAGACAAACCGGGCGGCAACTACGAATTTACCGGTTCTGTGGAAGGGAGCTTCCAGATTGTGCCCGACGGCCAGAATCCCCCGTCTATCATCACCGACAAGGCTGTCGTCTACTACGGTGATATCTTCCGTCTCAGCGCAATGGGCGGTTCCGGAAATGGCCCAATTCAGTGGACAATCAAGGAAGGCGCTGCTGTTGCGGAGGTGGATAAGGACACTGGCGTGGTAACGGTAAACGGCGTAGGCAAATTTGTCGTTGAAGCGTACTATGGGGCTGTGGACGGCTACAGCGAATCCGGCAGGTCCAGCGTAACTCTCGTTGCGGACCCCAAGGTTGTGACCCCGGTGGTGGTAATCGCGCCGAAGTACTACGACGGCAATACCAATGTTGCCGCTGACGCCATCAAAGCCACTGTGAAGCTCCGGGATCTGGTCGCGGATGATTCCATCACCATCAACGGCTTGACTGCCACCTATGACAGCGTAAACGCTGGTACAAACAAGATAGTCATGCTGGATTATTCCAAGGTGTTTGTTACCGGTAAAAATTCGGACCGATACGTCATTGACTGGCCGGACAGTGTCACAGGGACAATCGACAAGGCAAAGGTGGAACTGGCCACCTACCCCGCTGCCTCCGGCCTGAAATACACCAGCAGTGCACAACCCCTTGTCACCGGTGGCACAACGGTTAACGGCATTGGTACAATCAAGTACAGCCTGGACCAGAACAGCGGGTATACAGAGAATATCCCCACCGGCACCAACGCCGGAAAATACACCGTCTGGTACAAGATAGAGGACAGCGTGAACTACACCGGTATCCCCGCCGCGTCTGTTGAAGTGGAAATCATGAAGGCGAATCCGAATATCACCACAAATCCCACGGCGTCTGGTACTGCGGGACAGCTGAGCGATATTAAATTGAACGGCGGCGCAACAGATGTGCCAGGGTCCTTTACCTGGAAGGATGGCAGTATCAACCTTGGTGCAGGAACCTCCCAGCAGATTGTGGTGTTCACGCCGGAGGACAGAGCCAACTACAACGTGGTGGAATTCCCGATTGATGTGACCATCACCAGCGCCACCCCCGGCGGCAGCAGTGACACCGGAACAAATTCTCCCCCGTCCTCGGGGACAGACAGCACCCCGTCTGCGGATACAAACGGCCAGACGACCGTTCAGAACGGCACGGCGAGCACCGTTGTAAGCGTTGCGGACGGCAGCAAACTGGTGGAGGAGGCGATTGCGAATCAAAGCCAAAACATCGTGATTAAGCCGGAGATCATCGGTGACGTGACCAAAGCGCAGGTTTCGATTCCGGCCTCGACAGTAAGCCGGATTAAGAACGAGACAACTGCGGCGCTCACCGTCTCCGCTCCCGTCGCCGACGTGACCATCCCCAACGCGGCGCTGGATACCTTAAGCCGTGAGGGCGGCACCGTCAACGTTATGACCGAGCGGATTGGGCAGTCGGTTGTCCTGACCCTGACCGCGGGCGGAAAAACCGTGGAGAGCGTTCCCGGTGGCGTGACCCTCTCTGTTCCGGCGGCGGACGCCGGCCCCGGCACCGTGGCGGTGCTGCTCCATGAGGACGGCACCCGGGAGACGCTGCGAAAGAGTATCGTGGAGGACGGCAAGGTGAACATCCCCCTGAACGGTTCCGCCACAGTGGAAATCGTGGACAACAGTAAGGACTTCGCCGACGTTCCGCCCACCAACTGGGCGGCCGACGCCGTGGCCTTCGCGAGCGCCCATGAGCTGTTCAGCGGCACCAGCGAAACGACCTTCAGCCCGAACCAGCCCATGAGCCGCGGAATGCTAGCGACCGTGCTCTACAACCTGGAGGGCCAGCCGGATCAGGTGCTGACCATGCAGGACCTGACAGACGGATACAATGACGTCAGCAGTGGCGCATGGTATGCCGATGGTATTGCCTGGGCCGTGGAGAACGGCATCGCCAACGGCTACGGCAACGGTCAGTTCGGTCCCAACGACAGCGTCACGCGGGAGCAGCTCGCCGTCATGCTGTGGAAGTATGCGGGCAGCCCCAAGGCAAGCGGACAGGGCCTCGCCTTTGCGGATGCGGGTCAGGTCAGCAGCTACGCCCAGGAGGCGCTGTGCTGGGCCGTGGAGAACGGCATCCTGAGCGGCTACGCCAATGGCCAGCTTGCCCCCGGAGGAACAGCGACCCGCGCTCAGGCTGCACAGATGCTAAAAAACTTTATGGAGCGTACCTGATAGAAGAGGGACCAAGCCGGGTCTGCCTCCAATCAGACGTACCAAGCAAAACCCGCCCTGCGCCAGATTCGGCACAGGGCGGGTGCTTTGTAAGAACAATCAAATGAAAGCGTTGTAGATAGGGGAGGGGGAGACAATTGTGACTGGTTATCTTTGGTTTACTCTTTAGGGCAGTTGAAAGACACCACACTTGTATGTGGTGTCTTTCAACTGCATCTTTTTGGACTGTGGCGCCAAAAAAGGTGTACAGCTTACAATCATATCTTCCGAAATAAACTTGACGATAAGGTACAATAAGTTGCGCAAATAAAAAAGACAAGGTTTGCATTCCTCTGGTAGAATGAAGCAGCGACACATCATTCAGAGAGGAGAGAGCAAACCGTGTCAGAGAAGATTGTACAGCTAAATGAAGAAGTAATCAAGGGTCAACTTAAGAAGCTGGTTCGTGGGAGCGTGGAAGAAACGCTGAATGAGTTGCTGGAGCAGGAGGCGGAGAAACTGACTCAGGCAGCCCGGTATGAGCGAAACGAGGCTCGCCAGAGGTACCACAGTGGTCACTACAGCCGAAACCTTACCACCACCTCTGGCGATGTAACGCTCCATGTGCCCCGCCTGAAGGTGGATGGAAAAGACCCTTCTGCCGCCTGGTCCGTCATGGATGAACTGATGGAAACCCTCCAGGTGGTAAACCCCAGGGCGTATGATAGCGTTTTGCGAAAAATCAACAGACTTTGACGTTACTAACACGTTACTATCAATATCAAGAATATCGGAAAACTAAAACCCCCCTAAAGCCTTGAAGCTCTAGGGGGTTTCTGGTGGAGACAACAGAACTCGAATCTGTGACCTCTCGCGTGTGAGGCGAGCGCTCTACCGGCTGAGCTATGCCTCCATATGAAACGGCTGAAAAAGGTGGTGACCCGGACGGGACTCGAACCCGTGTTGCCGCCGTGAAAGGGCGGAGTCTTAACCGCTTGACCACCGGGCCGTTTTTATATGGAAACGGACATTGATCCGTTTTTAATAATGGTAGCGGCAACTGGATTTGAACCAGTGACACCGCGGGTATGAACCGCGTGCTCTAGCCAACTGAGCTATGCCGCCGTGTCATGCCTCTCGAACAGGGCAAGGGATAGTATAGCGGATTTTCTCTCAGTTGTCAACAGTTTTTTTAAAAAAATTTCCTTTTGGCAGACCGGCAAGAAAAGCTGCGTTTATGATTTGACAGAAATGCGGGGCAATCCCCACGTTTCTTAATAATAGCACCTTGTATATAGGGCAAGTGACAGTCTATACTAGGGCTTGTTTGAAACAGATCAACATACCCAAACGCCGGCGCTTTTTCCACCATGCTTTGCCAATTTTCCTTGAACTACATCCAGTATTCCTGCGTCAAATTGGCTTCGTCTGGCGAAACAATTTCTCGCCGTCGGGCACAGTTCCATTGTTCAAACAGCGCCTAATTTCGTCAAAAATTAATATGTCGTGAGGGGTATCAGTTCCGGGCAAATCTATGAGGGAAAACTGTTTTCAAAAATATTTCAAAAAACCTTGTAAGATTTTTTGAAATACGGAGTCTTATAAGGGAGAGGGGTGAGATGGTGGCAGATTTCCAAGACGAATTTGAGAAAATTTATATCAGATACTTCAATGATGTATTTCTTTTTCTCAAAAAGCTGTCCAAAGATGAAAGTATTGCAGAGGAAATCACAAGCGAAACATTCTTCAAAGCAATGCGCTCAATAGATGCTTTTCGCGGCGATACAGATATTCGCGTTTGGCTTTGTCA
>JAAWCR010000097.1 GCA_022793355.1 Lawsonibacter sp.
ATTATAGAACATGGATTAAAGGAATGCTGACCTTTGAGCATGCTGTAATTCTTAGTGCTATTAACTATTAGCGCTGCATTAATTTGTCGGAATGCTCACCCTGGCGCGGTATAGGGAGCTGTTCGGCTATGAGAAGCACCCCTTCACCGGCGTGGACTATGTGGCCTACTACCAGGAGCTGATCCAGGACTGTGGGGCCGAGGCGGAGATTGTGTTTGCCAACGACCCCCGGGCCATCCTGCCCTACACGAAAAATGTGCTGTGCTGCGACATCCACACCCGCCAGCGCACCAAGCGCCTGCTGAAGGCCGCCGGAGCCGAGCGGGTCTTTGGTCTGGACGAGATTTTAAACGCCCCGGTCAGCGGCAGCGGCTGCAACGAGAAATACGGCCTGCTGGGCTCCAACAAGTCCACCGAGGAGAAGGTAAAGCTGTTCCCCCGGGACTGCCAGGGTCTGGTGGAAGCCATCCAGAGGAAGCTGCTGGACAAAACCGGCAAGCGTGTGGAGGTCATGGTCTACGGCGACGGCGCGTTCAAGGACCCGGTGGGCAAGATTTGGGAGCTGGCTGACCCGGTGGTCTCCCCCGCCTACACCTCCGGCCTGGAGGGCACCCCCAACGAGCTGAAGCTCAAGTATCTGGCGGACAACGACTTCGCCGACCTGTCCGGCGAGGCGCTGAAGGAGGCCATCAAGGACCGTATCCACAAGAAGGACGGGGACCTGGTGGGTCAGATGGTGTCGGAGGGCACCACCCCCCGGCGGCTCACCGACCTGATCGGCTCCCTGTGCGACCTGACCTCCGGCTCCGGAGATAAGGGTACTCCGGTGGTTTTCATCCAGGGATACTTTGATAACTACACTACCGAATAAGAAAAAATGCCGCCCGACGGGCGGCATTTTTCCATGTTTTAAAATTACGAAATATGCGCCTGTGGTATTGAACATGGCCCTGCTGGACACCCGGGAGGGCGCGCATTCCGATGCCGGAGGCGTTTGAGGACCTGGCGGAGGACTGGCATTATGGCCGTGTCACGGCGGTTCAGGCGGGGAAGATGCTGGGCATATCCCGCTCAACCTTTACAGGCAGGGCCGTAGAGCGGGGAACGGATAACAGATACGTCCAGCGCTGAACGCAACGTCAAACGGTCTATAAAATCGTCGCCCGAACGCAGATGCATCCGGGCGATAATTTATGGGGTATAAGACGTAGGATTAGAGCACAGCGCCCTCTTTAAGCTTGAACTTCTTGGTCTGGGCTTCCATAATCTTGACCTGGCTGAACAGCTCAGAGCTGACGGCGGCGGATTCCTCGCTGCTGGCGGAGTTGCTCTGTACTACGGCGGAGATCTGGCCGATGCCCTCGGTCACCTGAGCGATGGACTCTGCGTCGCTTTCCACTGCCTTCGTAATCTCCTGGATAGAGCGGCTGGATTCCTGCACCAGCACCAGGGTCTTTTTCAGCGTCTCAGATACCTCGTCCACGATACGGCTGCCCCGGGCGGTGGCCTGGACAGAGTTTTCAATCAGTCCCTTGGTGGCCTTGGCAGCTTCGTCGGACTTGGAGGCCAGGTTGCGCACCTCATCGGCCACCACGGCGAAGCCCTTGCCGGCGGAGCCGGCCCGGGCAGCTTCCACGGCGGCATTCAAAGCCAGAATGTTGGTCTGGAAAGCAATGTCCTCAATGGTGGCGATAATCTTCTCGATTTGCTGGGAGGCTTGGGTAATATCACCCATAGCGGCGATCATCTGCTCCATCTGCTGGCCGCTGATGGTCACCTGCTCGCCGGTTTTCGAGGCGTTTTCCTGGGCGTGGGCAGCGGTCTTTACATTTTCAGACGCGTTTCTGGACAGCACATCCAGGGTGGCGTACAGCTCTTCCACAGCGCTGGCCTGCTCCGTGGCCCCCTGGGCAAGGCCCTGCGCGCCGCTGGACAGATGCTCAGCGTTGCCGGACACCTGAAGCTGAGCCTGATAGATGCTGTCGATGGTGCTGGACAGTCGGCTGGTCAGGGTGTCGATGGACTCCTCAATGGAGCGGAAGTCCCCGATGAAGGGGGTAGCGGTCTTTACGTTGAAGTTGCCCTCAGCCAGCTGCTCCATAATACGGTTCAGGTCCCAGATATAGCCCCGAATCAGCTCCATGGCCTTCTCCAGGGTACCAGCCAGATCCCCCAGCTCATCGTTGGTTTTGTAATCCAGCGCCAAATCCAGCTGCCCGTCGTGGAGGGGCTGAACCCGTCGAGTAATCTGCAAAATGGGAGCCAGAATTTTCTTCAGCACATACAGTACCAAGCTGATCAGGCAGACCAGGGCCAGCACAAGGCAGACGGCAGTGATGGCCTGCATCAGCATAATGGTGGAGTGCATCTGCTCGGTGCTGTCATTGTTGAGGGCAGTTCCCCGCTCGATTACTTTGTCCAGCTTGCCCACCAGGGTGGAAAGATTGGTCTGAATGGTGGTCTGGAAATACTCCTGAGCGGAGGTGGGGCTGCTCTTCATCATGTTTAACACGTGGTCAGCGGACTCGTGCAAAGCCTTGTGCAGGGGCTCAATTTCACTGCGCAGGGCCAGGATATCCGGGTCGGAGGTCCCAGCCTCGCCATAGAGCCACTGGCCCAGAACACAACTGGTGGGGTCCTTGCTGCCGGTGAATTCGGTGCCGGCGTAGAGGGCGTTGCTCAGGTTGCTGGCCCACTTGTAATGGGCGGCCTCAGCGGACTGGGCGCGGTTCAGTACCTCGACGGTGCCGGCGCTTGCTTCCTGCATCCTCTCAATGCGCAGCAAATTAAAGGTGGTTACGCCGCTGAACAATACAACAGACAGCAGCGCTGCGATAACACGGATAAATACTGTTCTTTTGATGCTCTTACGCATAGCTAACATCCTCGTTTCATATTTTTAGAGTACCGTGTGCACAGTGATTCTAGTATATCACAGCGCTTCCACAAATTTCAATACCTTTCTGGCAATTCCATAAAAAACCGCTGTCCCCCATGGAAGAACGGGAATAGGACCGAGAGCGGGCGGTTTAGCCGCCGGGTGACGGCAGTTTTTCACAGGCATACCGGCGGTATTGCGGGGAAAATGAAGGCGGCGGGACGGAAAAGCCTCCGCTTGGCCAGGCGAACGTTTTCTAAGCGGAGCTAAGGATTTTGAAAGATTTCGCTCAGGGGCGTTTTGTGCAGCTCCTCGTTAAGGGCGAGCTGAATGCGGGACAGCTCCCGGCACAGGCTGCAGCCCTCGTCCGACCGGTTTTCACAGCGGTAGCCGGGCTGCTGGCAGCGGTTGACAAAGACAGGCTCCTCCAAGGCCTGGAACAGGTCCCCCAGGTACAGCTCGCCACAGGAACGCTGAAGCAGATAGCCCCCGCTGGGGCCCCGGCGGCTGTCCACCAGGCCGGCGGCGCGCAGCCGCTTCAGGAGCTTGAGGGTAATGGCTTTGGGCATGTGCTCCCTCTGGGCAATGGCGGCGGCGGATTGCTGGCCGTTTTGATGCAGCGCCCTGAGGACGCGCAGTGCGTAATCCATTTCGCGGGTCATCAGCACCGGGACCATCCTCCTTCAAATCGTACGTTTTCTGTGCATTGAATAGCCAAATAACTTATAAAGCAGCAAAGCCGCTGTTCGAGCAAGCTTTGTCCCCCGGCGCGAGCCAGGGGACGGCGGGTTCACAGGCGGCGCCAGGAGGAGGGGCTGAGGAGCACCAGAATGGGAAAAATCTCCAGGCGGCCGACAATCATGCACAGGGACATAACCCCCTTGGACAGGCTGGAGAAGGCGGCGAAGTTGCCGCTGGGGCCGATGGCTTCCAGGCCGGGGCCTACGTTGCTGACGCAGGTGAGGGCGGCGCTGAAGGAGACGGCGAAGGACTGACCGTCCAGGGAGATCAGCAGGGCGGCGGAAAAAATTGTCATCACGTAGGCCCCGAGAAAGACCAGCAGGGAATGGAGGGTGGCCTCGCTGACCAGCTTGCCGTCCAGCTTGACCACCTCCACGCACCGGGGATGGGTGATGCGGTGGACCTCCCGGCGCACTGCCCGGAGGAGGAGCAGGACTCGGGAGCACTTCATCCCGCCGCCGGTGGACCCGGCGCAGGCCCCGCAGAACATGAGCAGTACGATTATCATCTGGGAGAACTGGGGCCAGAGCGCGAAGTCGGCGGTGCCGAAGCCGGTGGTGGAGATAATGGAGGCCACCTGAAACACGGTGTACCGAAGACTCTCCCACACGCCGGAGTACACCCCCAGGTTGGAAATGGTGAGCACCGCCGTGGCCCCGGCCACCACGGCCAGGAAGAAGCGCAGCTCGTCGCTGGCCAGGGCCTCCCGCCACTTTTTGGTGAGAATGAGGAAGTAGGCCGTAAAGTTGATGGAGAACAGCAACATGAATATGGTGATGATGATGTCGATGGCCGCGCTGCCGTAGGCCCCCACGCTGGCGTTGCGGTTGGAGAAGCCGCCGGTGCCTGCGGTAGAGAAAGAGTGAATCAGGGAGTCGTACAGGGGCATGCCCGCGATTTTCAGGCAGAGGACCTCCAGGGCGGTGAGGGCAAAGTACATGGTGTACAGAATCTTGGAGGTCTGGGACTGCTTGGGCACCAGCTTGGAAAACACCGGGCCCGGGGTCTCCGCCTGGGTCAGGTAGTGGGAGCGGATGCCCAGCTTGGGCACGATGGCGGTGGCCAGCACCAGCACGCCCATGCCGCCCAGCCAGTGGGTGAAGGCCCGCCAGAACAGGATGCCCTTGGGCAGGGACTCAATCTCGGTGAGGATGGTGGCCCCGGTGGTGGTAAAGCCGGAGCAAGACTCGAAAATGGCGTCCATAGGGGTGGCGAACCAGCCGGAGAAGAGAAAGGGGAGCGAACCCACCAGCCCGGTGAAAATCCAGATCAGGCCCACCGCCACAAACCCCTCCCGGGCAAAAAACTGCTGCCGGGCAGGCAGGGCAGACAGAGCGAAACCGATGGCGGCCACAAGAGCGATGGACAGCAGGAAGGGGAGGGGAGATTCCCGATACAGCACAGCCACCAGAAGGGGAAGGGCCAGAGCGGCCGCCTCCATAAGCAGCACCCGGCCCACCAGCTTTAAAACCAGCTTTATGTTCATGTCCCGGACCCTCCCGGGACGGCCTCTGCGCCGTAGATATCGTTCAGATCCAGCACGCCTCCACCCCGGGCGATGAGAATCACCCGGTCGTCCTTCTGGAGGAAGGAGGAGCCCTCGGGGATAATGATGTCGTTTTTCCGGACGATGACGGCCAGCAGCACGCCGGGGCGCAGTTTCAGGTCCTTCAGGGGAACGCCCAGGTGTTTGGTGCCCGGGCCCACGGTAAACTCCATGGCCTCCGCCCCGCCGCCGGCGATGCGGTGGAGGGAGTTCATCACGCTGCCCTGGGAGTTTTGCAGCCCTCGGACCACGTGGACGATGTTGGAGGCGGTGACAAATTTGGGGGAGATGACGCTGTCCAGGCCCAGGGAACGGACGATGCCGGCGTAATTCTGCCGGTTGCACTTGGTAATAACCTTTTTGATTCCTTGCTGCATGGCGTACAGGGAGATGATCAGATTGTCCTCGTCCCGGTCGGTGAGGGCCACGAAGGCATCGCTGGCGGTGAGGTTTTCCGACTCCAGCAGCTCTGAGTCAGTCCCGTCGCCGCAGATGACGGTGACCCGGGGGAAGCGCTCGCTGAGCTGGCGGCAGCGCTCCTCGTTGTGCTCAATGATTTTCAGGCGGATTCCCATTTTGTCCAGGATGCTGGCCAGGTATACCGACACCTTGCCGCCCCCCACCAGAAAGACCTGGCGAACCTTGGGGGCGTAGCGCCCCAGCTGGCGGAAGAACTGGTCCAGACTGTTCGGGCGGCCCACCATATACAGCTTGTCCCCCGCCTGGGGCACGAAGGAGCCGTTGGGGATGGACACCTGCCCCCCTCGTTCCACGGCGCAGAACAGAAGGGACAGCTTTTTCACCTGCGCGGGGAGGGAGTAGAGGGGAGATCCCACCAGAAAGTCTCCCTCCTGAAGGCGGAAGCCCATCAATTCCACCTTACCCCGGCAGAAGGTCTCTATATTGGCGGCGGAGGGGAAGCGCAGCAGCCGGGAGATCTCCACGGCGGTGGTGTTCTCGGGGTTGATCGCCATGTCAATTTTCAGGTTGCGGCGCAGCTCGGCCACGCTGCTGGTGTACTCCTGGTTGCGGATGCGGGCGATGGTGTATTTGGCGCCCAAGTCCTTGGCAGTGAGGCAGCACACCATGTTCACCTCATCGGAGTTGGTGGCGGCCACAAGAAGATCGGCGTTTCCCGCGCCGGCCTCCCGCAGGGCGGCGGTGGCTACGCCGTTGCCCCGCACCGTCATAACGTCCAGCTGGTCGCCGGCCCGGTGCAGGGCCTCCTCGTCGTTGTCAATTATGGTGACGTTGTGCTCCTCCCTCACCAACTGCTCGGCCAGGGAGAAGCCCACCTTTCCGCTGCCCACAATCACGATATCCATAGCTTTAAGGTCCTTTCCATCAATTGGTACAGTCTGGTCAAATGGTCCACTCGCCGTGGACAACGCCGACCAGATACCAGCGATCCCCCTCGGCCTGAAATACCAGCTTGAGGGAGGACCAGTCCAGGCCGTCGTTCACCGGGTCGGCGCTGGGAAAGCTGAAGTCTACAAAGCGGCAGCCGGGGTAGGCCTCAGCCAGATTTTCCAGGGCGTTGCCCCCAGTCATGATGCGGTCCACCCCGATCTCCGGGACCAGGGTGTAATCCTTGTCGAACACGTAGCGTTCAAAGTATTGGGCGACGGTCATCTGGATAGGGTTGCCCCGGCCGTCCTCAAAGCCCCAGGTATATATGTTCTGGTCCTGGGCAAGGGCCTTGACCTGGTCGGCGGTGAAGGTCAGGTCGCTGTCCGGATCCACGGTGGAGTAGGGGGTAAAGGTAACGCCCCGGTCCGGATGGACGTAGGCGGCCAGCGTGCCCCAGCTGCGCTGCTGGATGGCCCGGGTCACGGCACAGGCGGAGTTGAGCAGGGGAAAGTTGTCCGCCGTGTCCAGGGGCTCCTGGTTTTTGGACGAGGAGGCGGACGCAGAGCCCTCGGGCGCGTTGGGGAGGGGATCCGGAGCGGGGATGGTGGGGCTCATAAGGGGCGGGGCGTCCTCGCCCCACAGGTCGATGGGCAGCAGAACGCCCACCAGCAGACCAATAACCAGGCAGAGGACACAGGGGAAAATCAAAAAACGTTTCAAACGCACGGCCTCCTTGATGAGTCGGGCCTTGTTTGTTCCATGGCAAAATACCCAAGGGACGGTTTTCGCCGGACAAGGCAAATTTTCGCGGACATAGGGTCGTATGGCACGAAACAGGGCGGAAAAGCCCCGCCGTCTGGTCGCTTTGCCATCGTTCAAACAAGGCCTGGAGCGGATAACGAAATCTTTACACCCCCACATTATAGTACAAAGCGGGGAAAAGGTCAAGGGAAAGGAGGGGCGGACACCTTGAAAGGCGGGGAGCATTGTGGTAAAATAGTACATATTCTATGTGAAAGGGGCTGCTTTTATGAACGAACAGGAGCGGGAGCGACAATTTCATATCCAGTGCGCCAGGGGCGAGGCGGGGGGTTACTGCATCCTGCCTGGGGATCCGGGCCGGTGCGAAGCCATTGCCAGACACTTTGACAACCCGGTTCACGTCCAGACCAACCGGGAGTATGTGACCTATACCGGGACCCTCCTGGGGGAGCCGGTGAGCGTGGTGTCCACGGGGATCGGGGGCCCCTCCGCCGCCATCGCCATGGAGGAGCTGGCGAATATCGGCGTCCATACCTTCGTCCGGGTGGGCACCTGCGGGGGGATTGACCTGTCCGTTCAGAGCGGCGACGTGGTGGTGGCCACCGGAGCGGTGCGCATGGAGGGGACAAGCCGGGAGTACGCCCCCGTCGAGTGGCCCGCCGTGCCCGACTTCACGGTGGCCTGCGCTCTGGTAGAGGCCTGTAAAAATCTGGGCTACCCCTGGCACGCCGGGGTGGTCCAGTGCAAGGACTCCTTCTACGGCCAGCACTCCCCGGCCCGGATGCCGGTG
>JAAWCR010000008.1 GCA_022793355.1 Lawsonibacter sp.
AGCTCGGGGAACTCCCGCAAAACGTCGGTCATCTCGTTGCCCCGCTCGCCGCAGCCGATGTAGATCACCACGTCCACATCGGAGAACTTGGCCAGGGCGTGCTGCATCACCGTCTTGCCGCTGCCGAAGGGGCCGGGGATGGCGGCAGTGCCGCCCTTGGCCACGGGGAAGAAGGTGTCCACGATACGCTGGCCGGACTGGAGGGGGATCACCGGGGGGTACTTGTGCTTATAGGGCCGGCCCACACGGACGGGCCACTTCTGCATCATGGTCAGATCGTGCTTCTCCCCCTTGCTGTCCACCAAAACGCCAATCTTGTCCAGCACGGTGAAGGAGCCGGACTGGATGGACTCAATGGTGCCGCTCATCTTGGGGGGGATCATAATCTTGTGAAGGATGGAGTTGGTTTCCTGAACGGTGCCAATAATGTCGCCGCCCACCACTTTATCGCCGGCTTTCACCGTAGCGGAAAAGGCCCACTTCTTCTCCCGGTCCAGGGCCGGCACCTCCACGCCTCGAGGCAGATTGTTGCCCTTGATCTTCTGCATGATGACCTCCAGCGGGCGCTGGATGCCGTCGTAGATGTTCTCAATCAGGCCGGGGCCCAGCTCCACGGACAGAGGAGCGCCGGTGGTGACCACGTCGGCACCGGGGCCCAGGCCGGAGGTCTCCTCGTAGACCTGAATGGAGGCCGAACCGCCGGTCATGGTGAGGATCTCGCCGATCAGGCGCTGCTCGCCCACACGGACCACGTCGGCCATGTTGGCCTCCTCCATGCCGGTGGCCACCACCAGCGGGCCGGAGACCTTAACGATTTTTCCCATAGGCTGTTATACCTTCTTTCTGGGTAAATTTTCCTGTAGGGGCGGCCCCTACACACATATTACAGAATATCCGCGCCGACGGCCCGTTCGACCGCCGTCTTTACGTTGGCCATGCCGATGCCCAGGGAACCCTCCTTGCCGGGGATCAGGATGATGGCCGGGGTGAGAGCGTCCTTATACCGGGCGATCTCCTGGGGGAGCTGGGCGGCCAGCTGCTCGGTCATATAGATGATGGCGTAGTTCTCCTTCGCCATGCGATGGAGGGCCTCCCGGCCCGCCTCGGGGGACTCTACCGGGCAGACCTCCAGCCCCAGGGCCTTAAAGCCCAAAACGCTGTCCTTATCGCCCATGGCGGCAATTTTATACATCTACCCCACCCCCTTACACATAGGTTTCCCGGAGCCGGGAACGGATGGTATCTCCATCCAGTCCCGCCGCCCGTCCGGCAAAAATGGCCCGGATAGCGGTGAACTCCTGTTCTTTGGCATACAGGTAGCCGATCACCGTCTCCTCCCCGAAGGGGATGCGGCGGGCGGCAGCCAGATAGGCGGTCAGGGCGTTGTCACACTCCCGCTCAAACGCGGTGAGGGCTTCTCCGCCAGGCTGGGCCAGCTTGGCTCCCAGATCCGCAGCCTGGGCCAGAGGCCCGGAGCGGAACACCTCGCCCAGGGCGTCCCCCCGGGCGGCGGCAATGGCCATCTCCGAGACATTTCCTCCGGGCAGCAACACTTGGCGCAGGAACTCGCCCTCTCTCCCCATGCGGGCCACCCGGACGGCGGCGCGTAGGTTGGCCACATCTACCGACAGGCGGACATAGCCCTGAAGGAAGGGGCTCTTCAGCTCTCTGGCCAGCTGGGCCATCTCGCGGTAGCAGGCCTTATCCAGAATTAGGTCGGCCCGCTGGGGGTCGCCCCCCTCTCCCAGAACCACCTTGGCCTGTTCCATGGCTTTGCGGAACTCCTCACCGACGCCGCTGAGGGCCTCCCGCTGCCAGCTGTCCCACAGCTGGGCGGGGTCGTACCGGCCCCCAAAGAGCAGCAGCCGCTCCGGGTCGGAGCCCATTGCCTGCGCTTTCAGGATGGTCTTGGCGTTATGGTAGTCGTATTTAATCTGAAAAACCTCTACCAGCCGGGGGTCTGGCGCCCCCTGCTCCATATCCTTGAACACCTCGGCACGGGCCTGGGCCAGCGCACCCTCCAGCCCGGCGGCGTCGTTATAACCGCACTCGGCCAGCAGCTTCATAGCCTCGGCATCGTCCCGGGCCTCGATCATCCGGTCCATCCGCTCCCGGGTAAGGAGTCTGTTCTCCATCGCCCGGATGCGGGCTGAAATCGCCAGATAATCCGTATCCGTTTTTCGGTGGGACAAAATATCCCTCCTCTCGTTTCGCTTGCTTTTGATTTTGCTCGGCAGGGGCGGCCCTCTGGGTTACCCCTAACTATTATTGAAACAGCACGTCGGCGACCTTCTTCTCAATCTGTTCCCGCTGAAGGCGGACCAGGGTTTCAAAGGCGCAGTTAATCTCCACGTCGCCGTCCACCATGACGAAGCCACCTTTGATATCCCGGGTCTGCTCCGACAGTGTGAGGCCCGCGCCGGTGACGATAGCGGTGGTGTTGTGGACCAGCTTATCCATCAGGGTGCCCACTCTGGACTTGGTCACCTCCGGGGGCAGGGAGGGCGCGCGCTCCTTGAGCAGCGCCTCGTTGGCGGCCATAACCACCTGTTTGCCCACCCGGGCCCGGTCCTTCTGGGAGAAAATGAGCTGTTCCTTCCCACTGGTGCTGGCCTCCAGGGCCAGCTTGGTCAGCAGCTCAATGTACTCCTTCTCCGGCAGGGTACACAGCTTATTCAGCGCCAGGTCGAAGGCCTCGCCCAGCACCTCCTGCTTGGAAGCCAGTTCCAGCTTGCGCCGCTCCATCTGGGCGGCGGAGCTCAGCCGTTCCAGGCGCTCACTGGCGGCGGCCCGGCCCTTCTCCACGATATCGCCGGCCTCCTCCTGCGCCTGGGCCTGGGCGGTGGCCTGAATGGACTGGACCTTCTCTTCCGCCTCCGCTATCAGCTTTTCAATCTCGGCCTGGGCGTCCTGGGCGATTTTAGCGGTGATTTTCTCAATTCCTTCCATGGCTTATCCCCGCCTTACGCGCTGATATTGATGATCATCAGCATGGAGGCCAGCAGGGACAGAATGGCGTAGAACTCCACGGTGATGCACAGCACCATGCCCTTGGACCAGTCGTCGGGCTTCTTGGCCAGGATATTGATGGAGCCGGCGGCCACGCGGCCCTGAGCAATGGCGGAGAACAGTCCGCCAAGGGCCATGGGCAGGCAGGCGGCGAAGTACTGGCAGCCCTGGGCCACGCTCAGCATGGGCAGGGTTCCGGACAGCAGGCCCATGCGGAACACGGCGAAGAACCACACCACCAGGCCGTACAGGCCCTGGGTGCCGGGGATGACCTGAAGGATCATGACCTTACCGAACTTGCTGGGGTCCTCGCACAGCAGGCCGGTGCCGGCCTCACCAGCGATGCCGGTGCCCTTTGCGGATCCGATGCCGCTGAGGACCGCCGCCAGGCCGGCGCCCAGAAGGGCCAGGGCCAGGCCACCGAAGGCCCCCACAAAGGACTGTGCCGCCGCGTTCTGCTCAATCATTTGGATCATATCAGTTGCAGTGCTCATAATGTTTTCCTCCTCTTATTTCACTACTTCGTAGTATTTGGTATTCAAATCCAGGGGCCGGAAGGGCTTTCCGCCATCCTGGTAGAACTTGCCGAAGTACTCCAGACACTGTAGTCTCAGGTCGTGGACGTAACAGCCCAGCAGATTCAGCGCGAAATTCAGGGTATTGCCCGCAAAGGAGATAATCAGGAAAATAACGATGTTGCCGGGAATGGCTCCCAGGGTGTTAAACACCTGGGCGATGACCGAACCGGCCAGCATCAGCGCCATAAGGCGGGAGTAGGACAGGATGTCGCCAAAGTAGCCCGTCACATGGTTGTACAGGGATCCGAAAATGCCGGTAACTTTGCCAAAGCCCTGATTTTGAATCACAGGGCCGGCCACCACCATCACCAGACCGATCACCAGCACGATAGGGGTGATCCCCACAAGCATCAGGCCCAGTCCGGCAAAGACCACCCACCAAGTTACCTCCTCAAACACGGCGTCCAGCACCTGGCCATTTTTCAGCTTGCTAACGAAGCTGATGACCATACCGGCGATAATCTGCACAAAGCCCAGGCACATGGCCCCCACCAGGATCATCATGGTGTCCTCCAGGGGGGTAAACAGGGCGGGCAGCGCAAAATCGCCGCCGGTGGTCAGCTTGACCACCTGGGTGAGGAAATCGCCGAAAAAGCCGCCGGTGAGCGCGCCCATAATAAAGGTGGTAATTCCGCACAGCACCAGCAGTCCGCACAGGTGGCCGAAGGTGCCTCCCGGCTTCTTCTTTTTCAGAATCACAGCCCCGGCCAGCATCATCAGCAGGCCGTACCCCATATCCGCCATCATAATCCCGTAAAACAGGATGAAGAAGGGGGCCATCAGGGGGTTGGGGTCCAAGGTTCCGTAGGCGGGCAGGGAATACATCTCGGTGACCATGTTCAGGGGTCTG
Organism: Lawsonibacter sp.; assembly: GCA_022793355.1. GTDB lineage: Bacteria > Bacillota > Clostridia > Oscillospirales > Oscillospiraceae > Lawsonibacter. The sequence goes on from JAAWCR010000008.1 coordinate 4,438, forward strand.
GTCAGGATATTGTTTTTCAGGCGCACCGGCACCTGGGGGTAGTCCTCCGGGGCGGGGTCGCTTACCTCGCAGGCACAGGGGTAGGCCGACAGCTCCCGTTCCAGGGCGGGCCAGCTCTCCGCCTGCACCCAGCCCTCCAGCAGGAAGGTCTGCCTAGTATCCTTCAGGCGGCTGCGCGCCTCCTCCCGGCTGATGGTCACCCCGGCCAGGTCGGACAGCTGCCGCAGCGGGGCATTGAGCCCACCCATACCGGACAGCTTCTCCTCAATGGAGGAGGCCTCCGCCCTCAAGGCCTGGCTCTCCAACTCCAGCCGGTTCAGGTTTTCCAGGGCGGTGCCCGTCCAGTCCCGCAGGTTGGCCCGGGACCAGCCCAAGGCCTTCAGAACCTCCAGCACACCCTCCGCCCCGCTGGCATGACACACCAGGGTGCAGTAGTGGGCGTCCTTGTCGGCGGACACCTCAGTAAGCTCAGCCAGCCCGCAGGCCGCCTGAACCTCCCCCTCCGCCTGCCCCATGGGGACGTTGGCGGGCAGGGTGCCAAGCTGGATGGTCACCTGGGGGGTGGAACCCGTCTCCAGGGGCAGATCCAGCAGCCGCCAGGGAGCCAGCACCGCTTTTTGCCCTTCCAACTTGTTTTCCTCGGCACGGATGGCGGCCATGCGGCGGTCCAAAGCGTTTATCTCCCTGGCGGCCTGCCGGGCCGCCTCCGCCCGGGACTCGTCCAGAAACTCCCGCTCTCCCACACCGGGCTTAGGCGCCAACAGGCTACTCTTGGCGGGGGCATACCGCTTGAGGACCTCCAGCGCCCGTTCCGCCCCGTTTTTTTCCTCGTTGGCGGCGGCCAGCCCTCCGGCCTCCGGCCGGGCCAGCGCGGCCCACAGGGGGTCGTCCGGGTCCTCCTCGGGCTGAACAATCTCCACGCACCCCATATGCTGGAGCTTGCGGAGCAGCTCATCCCGGTCGCTGACCATGGCCAGCATGCGCAGACGTTTCATTTTTACAATGGCCATTACCGTTCCACGACCCTTCCAACAATGAGCTGCGCGGCCTCATTCAGCCGGCCCCGGGCATTTTGCTTCAGCGCTTCGCAGTCCTGCTTAGCCCGCTCCAGCTCCTCCTGGGTAAGCTGAGCGGCTTTGCTCTCCGCCTGCGCCATCATCTGGCGCGCCTCCTCCCGGGCCTTCTGCCGGGCCTGCTCCACGGACTGCCTGGCCTCCCGCTGAGCCTCGGCCAGCTTCTGCTTGACCTGAGCGGCGGCGGCCTCCCGATCCGCTTTGGCCTTCGCCTCCGCCTGGGTGACCGTCTGAATAGCTTCCAATGCCATGTTTTCACCACCTTTTTTGCATACGAAATGAAGATATTCGCTACTGTTCCATTGTAGTCAAAATTGACCAAAAAATCAAGGCCTTTTTCTTCGCTTTTACTTAGGCATTTTGCTTTGTTTGACTGAATTTCAAAAGTATTCAGATAGAAGAACACCCGGTGTCTATCTGTTCGTCTCAGACAGACACCGGTTGTTGTCTTTGGGTCAGGCCTCTGGCCCCTGGCCGTCCAACGGAACCACAGGGGAGATGACCGCTTGGAATATAGGGCCGTCCCCCGGTTCGCCGGTAATGAGCACCAGCCGATCCTCCCCGCCGGTGATCCCCGCCGGTTCCAGCAGCGCGGCGGGGCCAGGCTGCTGGCCGTCCTCCTCCACCCAGATCCGATCGGCGTATTTCTCCAACAGCTGAGGGGTCACCCCGCTGTCGCTCTCATCTCCGGCCAGAGTATCCCGCCCCACCCGCAGGGATATTTTCGTGCCGTAGGGCTCCACCGCCGCCCGGACCTGCGTAAGGAAGTCCTCAAGCTGAGCGGTGAACCGGCTGGAGTCGTAGGCCTCCCCCCGGCGGATGGTGCTCAGGTCCCCCCGGATGGGGAAGTAGAACTCCTCAAGCACGATTTCGTCAAAGCCCAAGGCGGCCAGCTCGCCGCACAGGGCGGCGTTGTAGGCCCGGACCTCCGCCTTGCCGGGGCTGGTCCACCGCAGGCCGTCCCCGTCCCGCCAGTTCCAGTCCTGGCCCGCCCAGCGCAGGGCGAGATTGTTGTTGTAATAGGGCACCGTGTCGTCCAGGAAGCAGTGGACCCGGGCAATGGTATACACGTCCCCCTCGTTCCACTTTTTCAGGGCGTCGCCCACCGCCTGCTGTCCGTTCACCTCGGACCAGCCGGCCACCGCCTGCTCCGAATGCCAGGACAGCTTGCCCATCGAGTCCTTCATCTCCACAATCAGGCCTTTCATCGCCGGGTCCGGCTCCGGCACCCCGCCGCTGATGGCCTGATCCACGGAAATCTGGAGGGCATACCCGGCGGACGCCCCATCCTCTTCCCCCGGCACAGGCGGCTGGTCCACGGGGGGCTGCTCCACGATGCTGAGACTCCCCGGGTCGGGCACAGACACCGCCCCCCCTGGATTTTCCTCCCGCTGAAAGAGGGCGGGGAGCTGGAGCTTCGGTCCGTCTGGGGTATATACGATATATTTTTGAAGGAAAAACAGCCCGGCCACCACAAGGACCACCACCACCGTCAGGGTGATGGCGATGAAGCGCAGAATATCCGTTACGGTCCTGCGGCCCCGATATCCGCCAAAATCACTGTTGGAGCGGCTCATAGTTCACCTCCGGAATTTCCCATTCCTGGAAAATTTCCACCGATATCATCTCTTTGCCGGCTTATTATACCAATTTCCCGCCCTTTTTACAAC
>JAAWCR010000098.1 GCA_022793355.1 Lawsonibacter sp.
CCAGACTTTCTGTATCCACCATTTCTATAACCCCTCGCTCATTTTTCCCTCGCTCCAACATATTCCTCACCCCTTACTCCCTATTTTATCATCTTTACATGAAAAAGTCTGCCGGTAGGCAGACTTTTTCGACAAGCTGGCGCCGGCCCTTATTGGGCCGGCGCAATTTTATGTGTCACTTTTTAAAAAATCCGAACAGCCCCTTCTTCTTGGGCTTCTCCTTTTTCTCCGGCTTGGGAGGGGCTGCGGGCGCGGGGGGCGCAGCCTGCGGCGCGGGCGCCTGGTAGGCATAGCTGGAGGAGGGGGCCGACGGCCCGGCTTCGGGCTGGACGGCGCCGCCGTTCAGCCGCTCAAGGGCCTCCTGTGCGCTCTTATAGCCCCGTTCAGCGGCCTGCTGGTAATACTCCCGTGCCTTCTCCAGGTCCGCCTGGACGCCATTGCCCTCCTCATAGCACTCTCCCAGCAGGAACAGCGCCCTGGGCTGGCCCCGGCCGGCGGCCCGCCGGAACCACTCTACGGCCTCCGACTCGTTCTCCTCCACGCCGATGCCGGCATAGTAGCAGTAACCCAGGTTGCACTGGGCGGTGACGTTGCCGTTTTCCGCGGCCAGCCGGTAGTATTCCACGGCCTTTTCCTTGTCCTCGGTCACACCCCGGCCCAGCTCATAGCACAGTCCAAGCATGCACTGGCCCCGGGAATTGCCCTGCCCGGCGGCCAGGGTAAACCAGTGGAAGGCCTGGACATCGTCCACCTCCACGCTGATGCCCTGGTAGTAGCAGTAGCCCAAATTGCACTGGGCGCGGGACAGACCCAGCTCCGCCGCCTGACGATACAGCTCCACCGCCTTGGCCTTATTCTCCACAACCCCCTCGCCCAGCTCGTAGCACAGGGCCAGACTGCAGGTTCCTGCGGCGCTGCCGCTTTCATGGGCCTTCCGGTAGAGCTCCACCGCTTTCTCCATGTCCTTCTCTACCCCGTAGCCGTTCTCATAGCACTCTCCCAAAAGCTGCTGGGCCCGGGGGTAGTCCTGCTCGGCGGCCCGGGTAAACCACCCCGCCGCCTCGCCGTCGTTCTCCTCCACGCCGATGCCCTGGTAGTAGCAGAACCCCAGGTTGCACTGGGCACGGGGATAGCCCTGCTCCGCCGCCTGGCGGTAGAGCTCCACCGCCTTCTCCAGGCTCCGCTCCACCCCGTCGCCGTACTCGTAGCACACGCCCAGGGCGCAGGTGGCGGGGACGTAGCCGGCCTCATGGGCCTTGGCGTAAAGCTCCGCCGCCTTGGCCTCGTCCTTCTCCACGCCGTAGCCGTTCTCATAGCACTCCCCCAAAAGCTGCTGAGCCCGGGGGTAGTCCTGCTCGGCGGCCCGGGTAAACCACTTCACCGCCTCAGCGTCGTCCTCCTTCACGGTGATGCCCTGGTAGTAGAAGAAACCCAGGTTGCACTGGGCACGGGGGTAGCCCCGCTCGGCGGCCCGGAGATAAAGCTCCCGGGCCCTGTCCTTGTCCTCCTTCACCCCCCGGCCCAGCTCGTAGCACAGGCCCAGGGAGCAGAACGCGGGAACATGGCCCCGGTCGCTGGACTGCTGGTAGAGCTGGAAGGCCCGGCTCTCGTCCTGCTCCGTGCCGAAGCCCCGCTCATAGCACTCCCCCAGCAGCATCAGCCCCCGGGGATAGCCGTCTGCGGCGGCCTTCTCAAACCAACGGAAGGCCTCGTCGTTGTTCTCCTCCACGCCGATGCCCTGGTAGTAGCAAAACCCCAGATTGCACTGGGCACGGGCGTCCCCCTTCTCGGCGGCCTGGCGATACAGCTCCACCGCCTTCTCCAGGTCCTGGGGCACCCCGGCGCCCACCTCATAGCACAGACCCAGGGAACAGGAGGCGGCGGGGTAGCCCGTCTCATGAGCTTTGGTGTACAGCTCTACCGCCTTCTCCAGGTTTTTATCCGTGCCATAGCCGTTTTCATAGCACTCGGCCAACAGCTGAATGGCCCGGGGATAGCCGTCCTCCGCCGCCTTGGAGAACCAGTAGAAGGCCTCCCCGTTGCTCTCCTCCACGCCGATGCCGGTGTAATAGCAGAAGCCCAGATTGCACTGGGCACGGACGTGGCCCTCCTCGGCCCCCCGGCGGTAGAGCTCCACCGCCTTCCGCTCGTCCTTCTTCACCCCCTGCCCCAGCTCATAGCACAGGCCCAGGGAGCAGTAGGCTGGTATGTACTCCTTCTCTACCGCCTGCTTGTAGAGGATAAAGGCGCGGTCGTAGCTGCATTCCACACCGATGCCCCGGTCGTAGCACTCCCCCAGCAACAGCAGCGCCCGGGGATACTTGCGCTCGGCGGCCTTCTCAAACCACTTCACCGCCTCAGGGCCGTTCTCCGCCACCCCGATGCCGATGTAGTAGCAGAATCCCAAGTTGCACTGGGCGGGGGGGTAGTCCTGCTCCGCCGCCTGGCGATACAGTTCCACCGCTCGGGCCTTGTCCTCCTCCACACCCATGCCCGCCTCGTAGCACAGCCCCAGGGCGCAGGTTCCGTCGGGGTAGTGCTGCTCATGGGCGGCCCGGTAGAGCTCCAGGGCCTTGGCGGCGTCCTTCTCCACGCCGTAGCCGTTTTCAAAGCACTCCCCCATCAGCACTTGGGCCCGGGGGTACTCCTGCTGGGCCGCCTTGGCGAACAGCTCCGCCGCCGCCTCGTTGTTCTCCTCAAAATAAATGCCCTGGTAGTAGAAATAGCCTAGGTTGCACTGGGCGGGGGCGTAGTCCTGGTCCGCCGCCTCCTGGTAAAGTTCTGCGGCCTTGGCCTTATCCATCTCCACCCCATGCCCCAGCTCATAGCACAGCCCCAGCTCGGTGACGGCGGGGAGATAGCCCTCCTGGGCCGCGCCGGAAAACAGCTCCACCGCCCGCGCCATATCCTTCTCCACGCCCACGCCCCGGATATAGCACAGGCCCAGGTAGTACTGCGCCGCGATGCTGTCCCCTTCCGCCGCCTTTTGCAGCCAGTAGAAAGCCTGCTTCTCGTCCTTGGGGGCGCCGTCGTCCCCATAGTAGTAGCTGCGCCCCAGGCGGTACTGGGCGTCCAGGTCCCCGTCCTCCGCCGCCGCCCTCAGGGCCTTCAGGTCCTCCTGCTTCCTCTCCGCCATGTCGGTCAGGCTGTTTATCACCTTGGGATCAATGTATACCATCATCGAGTCCTGATCGAAAGACTCCGAATTCTTGTTTTGCTCGTCCACCATAGCGATTCACTCCTTTTTATATTTTAGGACTCTATACGGCCAGCGTCAGTTCAAAAAGTCCTTCAGCTTTTTGCTGCGGGAAGGGTGCCTCAGCTTGCGCAGGGCCTTGGCCTCAATCTGTCGGATGCGCTCCCTGGTGACATTGAACTCCTTCCCCACCTCCTCCAGGGTGCGGGTGCGGCCATCCTCAATGCCGAAGCGCAGCTTGAGTACCTTCTCCTCCCGGGGGGTGAGGGTGGACAGCACCTCCACCAGCTGCTCCTTCAGCAGGGTAAAGGAGGCGGCCTCGGCGGGCTCGGAGGCATCCTCATCGGGGATGAAGTCCCCCAGATGGGAGTCCTCCTCCTCACCGATGGGAGTCTCCAGGCTGACCGGCTCCTGGGCAATCTTCAGAATCTCCCGCACCCGCTCGGCGGGCATGTTCATCTCCTCGGCAATCTCCTCGGCGGAGGGGTCATGGCCCAGCTCCTGGAGCAACTGGCGGGAGACCCGGATGACCTTGTTGATGGTCTCCACCATATGCACCGGGATGCGGATTGTGCGGGCCTGGTCGGCAATGGCCCTTGTAATCGCCTGGCGGATCCACCAGGTAGCATAGGTCGAGAATTTGTAGCCCTTGGTGTAGTCGAACTTCTCTACTGCCTTGATCAGGCCCAGGTTTCCCTCCTGTATCAGGTCTAAAAACTGCATCCCGCGGCCCACATACCGCTTGGCGATGGACACCACCAGGCGCAGATTGGCCTCGGCCAGACGCTGGCGGGCCCGCTCCCCCTTCTTAATGGTCTTTTCCAGCTCGCGGCGCAGCTCCTCGGGAAGCTCCTCCCCCGAGGCCTTCAGCTCGTCCAGCTGCTCCTGGGCGGCGGTGCCGGCAGTCATAGCCTGGGCCAGCTCTACCTCCTCCTCGGAGGTGAGCAGATTCACTTTGCCGATCTCCTTGAGGTACATGCGCACCGGGTCGTCGGTGTCGAAGGTGTCCATCAGGGCGTTGGGATCGACAATCTCCTCCTCAGAGATCTCCTCCATCTCCTCCACAGGGGGCTCGGCGGTGTCCGACAGCTCAGGAATATAGTCCTCCCCCACAGTCTCAATGCCCAGGTTCTCCAAAGTATCATAGATTTTGTCCATCTGTTCCGTGCCCAGTTCCATATCCTCCAACACATCCAGCAGCTCGGAGGAGGAGAGACGCCCCTTCTTCTTGCCCCGCTCAATCAGCTCGGTCAGCTTCTCCGCCCCGGCAATGCCCTCCACCACCTTCATAATCTCGGCTTTTCCGCTCTCCATCCGAGCCAGGATATCGGGCTGCTTCTCCTTCTTCTCCAGGATCATTTCAGGAACGGCGCTGTCTTTCTTTTTGGTGCTCATTGCTTCTCCTCCATATATGCTTTCTTTTGTTGATAATTCCTTTGTGCGGCCAGCAAGAGCTCGTCTCCCTGCTCCCCGCCGCCCCGCAGCAGCCTTTCACTGCGGATGACGGATATGTAGTCCGCAATGGCCCGGCCGCTGTTGACCGGCGACTCCGGCTGGGCCGCTACCTGAATCAGGTGGTCCATCTCCTCACTGGTGAACTCCTCCGTCAAAACCGCCGGATGGGTGGACAACCCCTCCCGGGCCCTGGCGGCCAGCCGGTCGAAGGCCCGGCCCAGCAGCGGAGAGGAAAATTCCTCCCCGGTAACGCCTTCCATCCGGTGGATCAGCCCCGGCTCCAGGATAAGCAGCCGGATCAGCCCCTCCTCCGCCAGGGCGGAGCGGATGTTCTCATACCGCAGGCCCCTGCTTTTGGGCTGGAGCTGGCTGGCCGGGGCCATGTCCCGGCGCTCCTGCTGCTTTTTTGCCTTGCGCAGACGGGCTTTCAGCGCCCGGTCCACCTCCAGCTTCATGGTCTCCGGCGTCACGCCCGCCGTCTGGGCGGCGTGGCCGCCGTAGATCTCCCGCTCCACCGCGCTGTGGAGGGAGGACACAAGCTGGGCCGCCTCCTGAAGAAAGGCCACCCGCTGGCCGTCGTCGCTGAGGTCGTATTTTTTTTGAAGCTGGGCCAGGCGGTAGTCCACCTGGTTCTCGCTCTGGTCCAGCAGCTTGGCAAAGGCGTCCCGTCCATAGGATTTGATAAACTCATCCGGGTCCTTGGCTCCCTGCATCCGCAGCACCTTCACCTTCAGGCCCGCCTTTTCCAGAATCGGTATGGCCCGCTGGGCGGCGGCCACGCCGGCCCCGTCGCCGTCGTAGGCGATGACTGCTTCTTTAAAATACCGGGACAACAGCTGGCCGTGCTCCTCTGTCAGGGCGGTTCCAAGGGAGGCTACCGCGCTGTCAAAGCCCCCCTGGTGGAGGGCAATGGTGTCCATATACCCCTCTGTCAAAATCACCCGCCCGGCCTTGGAGCCTTTGGCGATGTTCAGGGCAAAGACATTGCGGCTCTTGTTGTACACCGGGGTATCCGGGGAGTTGAGGTATTTAGGGGTGGAGTCGTCCATCACCCTGCCTCCGAAGCCAATCACGTTTCCCCGCACGTCGATGATGGGAAACATCACCCGGTTGCGGAAACGGTCATAAATCCGGCCGTCCTTGCTGCTCACCGCCAGCCCGGCGTCCAGAAGGTCCCGCTTGTCGTAGCCCTGGGCGGCCAGCTCGGTAATCAGCCCGTCCCAGCTGTCGGGGGCGAAGCCTAGGCCGAAATTGGTCCGCGTTCTCCGGGACAGCCCCCGGTTCTGGAGGTAGGCCAGCCCCGCCGCCCCCTGGGGGGCGTTCAGCCAGCGGTGAAAGGCCCGGGCCGCCTGCCGGTTGATCTCCAGAATTTTGTCCCTGCGCTCTCGGGCCCCCGGGGCGGATCCGCCAAATTCGGGCACCGGCATCCCCGCCCGGCGTGCCAGTACCACCACCGCGTCCCGGAAGGGCAGATTTTCCAGCTCCATCACATAGTTGATGGCCCCGCCCCCCTTACCACAGCCGAAGCACTTGTACATTTGCCGGTCGGGCACCACATGGAAGGAAGGGGTCTTTTCGCTGTGGAAGGGACAGCAGCCCCAGTAGCTGTTCCCCTTTTTGGTCAGCCGGACAGACTCGGACACCAGGTCCACAATATCCGTGCGGGAAATCAGCTCGTCCAAAAATTGATCCGGCAAGGGCAAAGGTTTTCCCCCCTATTTGTATCCGTTTTCCGGGAATCTTATCCCAATTACAGTACCGTCCACCCCTTTGGGAGAAACAGCTGCTTAAAGGTCTCCACGGCGAAGGGGTCAGTCATGCCGGCGATGTAGTCGCACACCGCCCGTTCTTCCCCCTCTTCCGCCCGGATGGCCTGGAAATCAGGGGGCAGCTCGTCCGGATACCCGCAGAAATGCTCAAAGAGCCGGCGCAGCATGTCCTGGGCCTTGCCCTCCTCCCCCTTGGCCATGGGATTGGTGTATACGCTGGCGAACATGAACTCCTTCAGGGCCTGCATGGCCTCCCCCACCTGGGGGGACTGGCAGACGGCCTTCTGGCCCCGGCTGGCCTGCACCGCGTCGGTGACCAGGGCGTCAATGCGCTCGCTGTGGGTGAAACCCAGCACCCTGGACACCTCCAACGGGATATCCATGGGGTAAATGACCCCGCCCCGCATAGCGTCCTCAATGTCGTGGTTGATGTAGGCGATGTGGTCGGCCAGACGGACTAGCTGCCCCTCCAGGGTGGCGGCCGGAGTCCCCTTGGTGTGGCAGACGATACCGTTGCGCACCTCCCAGGTCAGGTTCAGCCCCTCGCCTCCCTTCTCCAGCCGCTCCACCACCCGGAGCGATTGCTTGTAATGGGCAAAGCCGCCGGGCATCACCTCGTTCAGCAGCCGCTCCCCGGCGTGGCCGAAGGGAGTGTGGCCCAGGTCGTGGCCCAGGGCAATGGCCTCGGTAAGGTCCTCGTTTAAAAACAGGGCCCGGGCCATGGTGCGGGCAATGCGGGAAACCTCCAAGGTGTGGGTCATACGGGTACGGTAGTGGTCCCCCTCCGGCTGGAGAAACACCTGGGTCTTATGCTTTAAACGGCGGAACGCTTTGGAGTAGACAATGCGGTCGGTGTCCCGCTGGAAGGGGGTGCGCACGGCGCACTCCTCCTCCGGACGGGCCCGCCCCCGGCTTTGAGACGACCGGCAGGCCAGGGGAGACAGTGTGGCCTCCTCCCGCTCTTGCAGTTGTTCCCGCAGCGTCATAGACAGTCCCTCCTGTTCTCTGGGGCTTGTTTGAAAAATGTCAATACGCCCAAGCGGCGGTCCTTTTTCTGCCATTGTGCCTATTTCCATTTTTCAAACGGCGCCTAATATTTCGTTACGATTACTTATACGAAAAAACTTCTCCAATTCCTCTTTATTTTTTAAAAATTTTTCGGGCGGGATACTCGCCTGCCGCTCCGCAGCGTCCCCTCCGGCAAAATATCAGCCGCCCGGAAACGTCCAGGCGGCTGACCCATATTTGTCACTGCGTTTTTTTCAACTCTGCAATCTCTCCGCTGTGCCGCTTCACCACGGCATAGATTACATCCACCTTGTCCCTGGTCTCCTCGGCCAGCTCCTCCAGCGTGTCCAGCCGCTCAACAACCCGGGCGTGGCCCTCGGACAGCAGATTCAGCTGCCGCTGCACATCCACATCCAGACGGACCTTGATCCCCGAAACATCCGCTTCTACCCGGTCTATGCGCTGCTCCATACGGTCCATACGCCGGTCGATGCAATCGACCTTTTCCGTGAGCATTTCCAGCATTCCAAGAATTTTTTCTTCATTATTCATTGGCGCGTCCTCCTTCCCGGTCTCTGACATACGGCGTTTCTGTTACGTTCTCTTTCCCGCGCCCACCAAAATATAAACAATGGAGACCACGGCCAGCAGATATGGGTAGTACAGGCAGGGCATAATCTGGAAGGCGGACAGCGCACCGCCAGAGGCGGAGATGGCCACCAGCATCTGAGCGCCGTAGGGGATGATGCCCTGGAACACACAGGAGGATGTATCCAGCAGGGAGGCGGACTCCTTGGGCTGAATGCCGTACTCCTCGCTGATTTCCTTTGCAATGGGACCGGCCATCACAATAGCCACGGTGTTGTTGGCGGTGGCGATATCCATGGCTCCCACCAGCAGCCCCACGCCCAGACGGCCGCCCACCCGACCCTGGAATACCCGGCGGATAAAGGCCAGCAGGGCCTCGAAACCACCGAACTCCCGGATCAGGGCGCACATGGCGGACACCAGGACGGTGACCATAATGGTCTCAAACATGCCGGCGGCGCCGGAGCCCATGCCGCCCAGCAGGGACATAAAGTCCACCGTCCCGGTAGGCAGAACAATGGCCGCGCCGGCCAGAATGCCCACCAGCAGCACCACAAACACATTCAGCCCGGCGATGCCGCCCACCAGCACCAGCACATAGGGGATGAGCAGCAGCAGGTTGTAGTCGGGGATGTCGATCTGCCCCACCCCTGCGCTGATGGACTGCGCCAAGATCACCGCAAGGGTGGCGACGGCGGCGGGCAGGGCAATCTTAAAGTTAGCCCGAAACTTGTCCCGCATCTCACAGCCCTGAGTGTTGCAGGCGGCGATGGTGGTATCTGAAATGAAGGACAGATTGTCGCCAAACATAGCCCCGCCCATGACAGAGCCCACGCACAGGGCCAGGGAGAAGCCGGAGACGTTGGCCACCGCTGCGGCGATGGGGGTAATCAGGGTGATGGTGCCCACAGAGGTGCCCATAGCGGTGGACACAAAGCAGGCCGCCACAAACAACACCGCCACCGAGGCCCAGGCGGGGGTGACGGACAGCAGGAAATAGGCCACCGCCTCGGCGCTGCTGCGCCCGGTGACACCCACAAACACGCCGGCTACCAGGAAGATCAGTATCATGGTCATGATATTTTTATCTCCCACGCCCTGGGCCATAACGGCCAGCTTGTCGTCAAACTTCAGGTTCCGGTTTTGCAGGCAGGCCACCAGCAGGGCCACCATGAACACCACCACAATGGGGATGTTGTAAAAGGCCATTTCAATGCGCAGGATGTACTCAAAAACCAGGCCCATGCCCAGGTACAAAATCAGAAACACCACGATGGGCAGTAGCGCCGCCAGATTTTTCTCCGGTTTTTTCTCTCTCGTATCCACAGTAAATATCCTCCCTTTTCTCCCAGGTTCTTTTATTCTAGTGGAAACTTCCCGCTGTGTCAATGCGTTTTTCAACCTTTTGTCCTGGTCTCCGGGCGGCGGCGCTCCGCTCTCCGGCTCACGAACCAGCACCACAGGGGCACGAGGTAGAGGTAGAAGGACAGCGGCAGGGCGGCGGCGCTCACCTCCATGGTGGTCAGAGGGACGCTGGCCGCAATGGCCCAAGGCACCAGCCCGGCCAGGTTGATGACGGAGTTGCCGATGTTGGCGGCCAGCTCCAGGGGCGGACGGTCCCGGTACTCCTCCCCCATCAGCTGCGCGCTCATGACAATCCCCACCGTCTGGTTGCAGAACAGGGCGCAGCAGCCCAGGGACACCGCAATATGGGCGGTAAAGAGGCCGAAACGCTCCACCAGCGCCCCTACCCGCCCGGTCACCGGGGCCAGCAGGCCGGTGCCGTTGAACATCCCAGAGTAGGCGCAGGACAAGATTACAATCAGTACCACGCTGACCATAGAAATCAGGCCGCCCCCGGACATCAGCTCCGAAAGTGTCTCCAGGGCGGGGCGGTAGCCCAGAACGCAGGCGCGCAGCAGCTCCTCCGCCGGCAGCCCCTGGAGGAAAATGGCGCAGCCGGCCGCCAGCACGCAGCTGACGGAGATGGAGACGACGGTGCTCACCTTCAGCCAGGGCAGGAGAAGCAGGGCTGCGGCGGGCAGGGCGGCAGGCCAGGTCAGCACGAAGCCCTCCTCCAGAGCGGAGAGGATCTGAGGGTCTACCCCCCGGATGGGGTACAGGACGGACAGTCCTCCATAGAGCGCAAGGGACGCCAGAAGGGGGACGGCGGTGTCCCGCCACATCCGCAGCTGAAACTCCCGCTGGCTCACATGCGCCACCGCCGCCGTCAGGGCCGAGGAAGAAGAGGCCGGCGACAGCCGCTCTCCGAAATAGATGCCCGACATAATGGCCCCCGCCGTTACCGGCAGGCTGGCCCCGCTGCCCCGGGCGATGGTCATAAGAATGACCCCCGCCGTCCCCACCACGCCGAAGCAGCTGCCAAAGGCCAGGCTGAACACCGCCGACAGCAGAAAAGCCGCCAGCACAAAGGTGCCCGGCGTAATGAGCCGCACCCCCGTGCAGACAAAAAAGGCCACTGTCCCCCCGGCCCGCCACAGGGCGGTGAGCAGGCCCAGCAGCAGCAGGATGCGCAGCACCTTAAAGGAAGTCCGCATTCCCCCCGCCGCCATATTCAGCAGCGCGGGTACCGGCGTTCCACGGCGGACCCCCACCGCAAAAAAGCAGAAAAACCCCGCCAGCAGGGCCCAGTACAGGGGGAGTCCCCTGACCATGCACCCCGCCACGCAGAGCAGAAAGATTCCAAATGCCGCAAGCAAATCCATATTTTATCCCTCCGTTTTTTATTCCGGGGAGATTGTATCACCTCCGGCCCGCTTTGTCACCCTTTTTCGTCCGGTTCCCCCTTTTCTTTTTTTCCTCCTTGTGGTATACTACAAAATGAATTTGTATGTAAAGGTTGGGAACACTTTGGATAATGTCACCCTCATCGGCATGCCGGGTTCGGGAAAGAGCACCGTGGGCGTACTGCTGGCCAAGCTGCTGGGCTATCAGTTTCTGGATGTGGACCTGCTCATTCAGGAGCGGGAGGGAGCTCTGCTCCAGGAGATACTGGACCTGCGGGGGACGGCGGCCTTCCTGGATGCCGAGGAGGCGGCGGTGCGCACCCTGAACTGCCGCCGCACCGTCATCGCCCCGGGGGGCAGCGCCATATGCCGGGAGGGGGCCGCTCTCCATCTCCAGCGGCTGGGACCGGTGGTCTACCTCAACGTCCCCCTGGAGGAGCTGACAAAGCGCATCCGAAACTTGTCCACCCGGGGCATCGCCATGGAGCCGGGCCAGACCCTGGCCGACGTGATGGCTTTCCGGGACCCCCTTTACCGCAAATACGCCGGTCTGATCATCGACTGTCCCCCTGGGCAGGAGCTGGCCGACACCGCCCGGCTCGTCATGCAGCGGCTGTGCCACGCCGGGCAGTAACCGCCCCAGCCCGCAGGGAAAAGCGCGGGCCGGACGGGCGCGGACATTCCGCCCGTAGTCAGAGCAAAGGCTCTGCCCTACCGTCCGAACAAAAAAAGGAAGTATTTCATGCAGTTTAACGACCTGGGGCTCAGCGCCCCCATCTTGAAGGCCCTGGAGGAGCAGGGCTATGAAAAACCCTCTCCCATCCAGGAGAAGGCCATCCCCCCCGCCCTGGCCGGGCGGGACGTGCTGGGCTGCGCCCAGACGGGCACAGGCAAGACCTGCGCCTTCGCCACGCCGATTTTGCAGCGCCTGAAAACCGTTGCCGGCCCCAAACGGCCCATCCGGGCTTTGATCCTCACCCCCACCCGGGAGCTGGCCATTCAGATCGGCGAGAGCTTTGACGCTTATGGCAAGTACCTCAAGCTGCGCCACACCGTCATCTTCGGCGGCGTGGGTCAGAACCCCCAGGTGGAGGCTCTGAAAAAGGGGGTAGACATTCTGGTGGCCACCCCCGGGCGGCTCATGGACCTCCACGACCAGGGCTTTGTCTCGCTGGAGAGCCTGGAAATCTTCGTGCTGGACGAGGCCGACCGGATGCTGGACATGGGCTTCATCCATGACGTACGGAAAATTTTAAAGTGGCTGCCCCAGAAGAAGCAAACCCTCTTTTTCTCCGCCACCATGCCCCCGGAGATCACCGCCCTGGTGAACTCTCTGCTGAAAAACCCCGCCAGGGTGGCGGTGGACCCCATCTCCTCCCCGGTGGAGGTGATCCGCCAGAGCGTCTACCTGGTGGACAAGGGGAACAAGACCAATCTGCTGGCCCATCTTATGGAGCAGAAGCGGGTGAAAAACGCCCTAGTCTTTACCCGCACCAAGCACGGAGCCAACAAGGTGGCCCGGGACTTGGGCAGGGCGGGCATCTCCGCCGCCGCCATCCACGGCAACAAGAGCCAGACCGCCCGGCAGCAGGCTCTGGCCGACTTCAAGGCAGGCAGGCTCCGCTGCCTGGTGGCCACCGACATCGCCGCCCGGGGACTGGACATTGAGGAGCTGTCCCACGTGTTCAACTACAATCTGCCCGAGGTGCCGGAAACCTACGTCCACCGCATCGGCCGCACCGGCCGGGCGGGCCGGGAGGGCGAAGCCATCGCCTTCTGCGACTTTGGGGAAAAACCGCTGCTTCGGGACATTGAAAAGCTCATCGGCAAAAAGGTGCCCCTGGTGGAAAGCCACCCCTACCCCATGCAGATCTTCGAGGCCCCCAAACGGGATAAAAACGGCAAAATCATCAACGAGGAGGACGCTGAGGCCCGGGCCGCGGCCCGGGAGCTGCGCCGCCAGCGGGACGAGGCCCGGAAGGCCGCCGAACAGGCCGGACGGGAGGCCGCCCAGCCCTCCGCCGGAGCCGCCGAAGCCCCGGACGCCCCCAAGCGGAAACGCCGCCGGAGAAAAAAGAACGGCGAGGCCCGCCCCGAGACCGCCGCCCTCCGCCCCGCCGCCGCGGAGGAGCCCGAATCTCCGCCCCCCTCCCCTCCCAAGCGGGGCGTGCGGGCTGGTGCGCTCATCGACACCGGCGATTCTATGCCCAACACCGACTTCCACCGGCCCAATCCCCTGGACAGCGACGTCATTATGGACGCCACCGCCCGGCTTTTGGCCCCCCGGCGGTCGCTGCTGTCCGGCCTTCTGCCCAAGGCGGCAGAGAAGCCCAAAAAGCAGGAAAACGCAAAAAAACAGGCCCAGCCCCAAAAGGCTAAGCCGGTGAAGGTCGAGGGATCTAAAAAGGAACCAAAGGCCCGGCCCGCGCAGCAGCCAAAGAAAGCAGCCAGTCCCGTCAAGGCCCGGGAGAAAAAGGCGGTTCCCATCCCTCAGCCGCAGAAAAAGTCCGCTTCCAGGCCTCCCCGCCGGGACCGCCCTCGGGGCATGCCCCCCGAACCGCCCCGGAAAAACCAGCCCAAGGACTCCACCGAACAGGCCAGCTTGATGAAGCCCTATTATCTGGATATCGGGAGATAACAGGCGCAGAAGAAAGGAGGTCCGATCTATGCCAAGTGAAGCCGAGATCACAATGATCCAGAAAGCTGCCATGTATGACCTGATCGAGATTTTAGAAACGAACCCCGAGAAGAGCTATACACCAGAGGAACTGAAAAAAATAATTCGCGCGTATATTTCCGGAAAAGAAAAATAATCGGATATGGAGGAGATTATCATGGATTACCAGGCTCTTTATCAGCAGAAGCTCACCACCCCGGAGCAGGCCGTCAAGGCAGTCAAGTCCGGCGACTGGGTGGACTATGGCTGGTGCACCAACCACCCCGTAGCCCTGGACCGCGCCCTGGCCGCCCGGAAGGACGAGCTCACCGACGTGAAGGTGCGCGGAGGCGTTACCATGTGGATGCCCGAGATCGCCAAGGCGGAGGACGCCGGGGCCCACTTCACCTGGAACTCCTGGCACTGCTCCGGCATCGACCGGAAAATCATCGGCAAGGGGATGGGCTTTTTCGCCCCCATGCGCTACTCCGAGCTGCCCCGGTTCTACCG
>JAAWCR010000099.1 GCA_022793355.1 Lawsonibacter sp.
AGAAGATTGCCCTGGCCACCGCCGGCACAGTGGGCGCGGACCTGGCCAACCTGGTGAACGAGGCCGCCCTCCGGGCTGTCCGCCACGGGCGCCGGGCGGTGAATCAGGAGGATCTGCTGGCCTCCTTCGAGTTCGTGATCGCTGGCAGCGAGAAGAAAAACTCCGTCCTCACCGAGTTTGAGCGCAGGCTGGTGGCCTACCATGAGGTGGGCCACGCCATGGTGGCCTACAAGCAGAAGAACGCCGAGCCGGTGCAGAAGATTACCATCGTGCCCCACACCGAGGGCTCCTTGGGCTACACCCTGCTCATGCCTGAGGAGGATAAGACCAATCTGCGTACCCGGGAGGAACTGATGGCGAAAATAGCCGTCTCCATGGGCGGCCGGGCCGCCGAGGAGGTGGTGATGGACACCATGACCAACGGCGCTTCTCAGGACATTCAGGAGGCCACCAACATCGCCCGGAACATGGTCGCCATGTACGGCATGAGCGAGGAGTTTGGCATGATGGCCCTGGGTTCCGTCCGCAACCAGTATCTGGAGGGCGGCTACGGCCTGGACTGCGCCCAAGACACCGCTGCGGTTATGGATAAGGC
This sequence comes from Lawsonibacter sp., assembly GCA_022793355.1. GTDB lineage: Bacteria > Bacillota > Clostridia > Oscillospirales > Oscillospiraceae > Lawsonibacter. The sequence goes on from JAAWCR010000099.1 coordinate 596, forward strand.
GGTGAAGGCCATTCTGGATGTGTGCTACAAGGACGCCGTAGAGGTTATCAAGGCCAACCGGGAGGACATGGACAAGGTGGTGGCCTATCTTTTGGAAAAGGAGACCATCACCGGCGGCGAGATGGTGGCCATCATCGAGGGCCGGGACCCCGCCACGGTGGAGGATGCCTACGCCTCTACCCGCAAGACCAAGCCCCTCCCCGGTGATATCGAGCCCCCCGCCAAGGCCATACACATTGTCAGCGAGGAGATCAAGGCTCCCGCTTTGGAGGAGGGCGAGCCCCCTGAGAAGGAGGCGCCCCAGGAGGAGGACCCCGCCCAGGAGGAACCGCCCAGGAAGGAATAGCGAAATAAAAGCGCCGCCCACGGGGCGGCGCTTTTATTTTTCCCATGCTGGAAACGAATATAGAGAGGCCCGGGTGACAGCGCGTCACTCGGGCCCCTGAGCGTATCTTTCCTTGGACCGGATTACTTAATCATAGAGGCGACCTCGGCGGCGAAATCGTCCTCCTTCTTTTCAATACCCTCGCCGGTGGCGAAGCGGGTAAAGGCCTTCACGGTGATGGAACCGCCCAGTTCCTTAGCCACAGCTGCCACATGCTTCTCCACAGAGATCTTGTTCTCCTTGACGAAGGCCTGCTGGAGCAGGCAGTTCTCCTCATAGTACTTGCCCAGCTTGCCCATGACAATGCCTTCCTTCACCTTCTCAGGCTTGGCGGCCATCTTGGGGTCGTTGGCCATAATCGCCAGCTGGATTTCCTTCTCCTTGTCCAGAACCTCCTGGCTCACGTCAGACTTGTCCAGATAGGTGGGATTCATGGCGCAGATCTGCATGGCCACGTCCTTGCCCAGCTCGATGACCTTGTCCGCGTCGATGCCCTCCACGGCCAGGTTGACCAGCACACCCACCTTGCCGTTCATGTGAACGTAGGGCACATTGACGCCCTCGCCGTAACGGACAAAGCGGCGAATCTGAATATTCTCGCCAATCGCCAGCACTTTGTCAGCGGTGACATCAGCGATGGTGCGGTCCGTGCCGGGATACTTGCAGTTTTTCAGGGCCTCCACATCGGCGGGGTTCTCGGCGGCAACCACAGCGGCCACATCCTTCACAAAGCCCTGGAACACCTCGTTTTTCGCCACAAAGTCGGTCTGGGAGTTGACTTCGATGATAACGCCCACGCCGTTCTCGGCGGAAATCGCAAAGGACACGCCCTCGGCGGCCACTTTGCCGGCCTTCTTGGTCTGGGCGGCAAGGCCCTTCTCCCGCAGCCACTCAATCGCCTTGTCGAAGTCGCCGTCAGCCTCTACCAGGGCCTTTTTGCAGTCCATCATGCCTACGCCGGTCATTTCGCGCAGCTTCTGTACATCTTTTGCGGTAATCGCCATAACAATACAACCTCCAAATATTGTGATACAGCAGGGCGCGACGACTCAGCACACCGCGCGCCGAATGCATCTTTCCAAGCGGCGTGCCGGGGTCGTCACGCCCTACACATGAATTTGTAATTACTCCGCAGCGGCGGGGGCGGCAGCCTCAGCGGCGGGGGCGGCGTCCTGGCCCTGACGGCCCTCCTGAATGGCGTTGGCCATGACGGAGGAGATCAGCTTAATGGCGCGGATCGCGTCGTCGTTACCGGGAATCACATAGTCGATCTCATCGGGATCGCAGTTGGTATCCACGATAGCCACGATGGGAATGTGGAGCTTGCGGGCCTCGTTGATAGCGTTGCGCTCCTTGCGGGGGTCCACAACGAACAGGGCGCCAGGGAGCTTGCGCATCTCGGTCACGCCGCCCAGGTACTTCTCCAGCTTGGCGATCTCGCCCATATGCTTGATGACTTCCTTCTTGGGCAGCATGTCGAAGGTGCCGTCCTCCTGCATCTTCTTCAACTGGGCCAGGCGGTCCACACGGCCCCGCATGGTCTTGAAGTTGGTGAGCATGCCGCCCAGCCAGCGGGCGTTCACCCAGTACATGCCCACGCGGCTGGCCTCTTCCTTAATGGCCTCCTGCGCCTGCTTTTTGGTGCCCACAAAGAGGAGGGTCTCCCCCTTCTCGCCCAGGGAGCGCACAAAGTTATAGGCCTCCTCCAGCTTCTTCACGGTTTTCTGCAGATCGATGATATAGATACCGTTGCGCTCCGTGTAAATGTAGGTGGCCATTTTGGGGTTCCACCGGCGGGTCTGGTGGCCGAAGTGCACGCCGGCCTCCAGCAGCTGCTTCATAGATACGACTGCCATAGTTTGTTTCCTCCTGTTTTCAGTTATTCTTCTGGGGGCCTCATATTCTCCGCCAACCCGTTTTACTGGGCACCGGGCGAAAAATCCGCACTCCCACGCATAATGCTTTGGTAGTATACCACGCTTTACCAAGGGATGCAAGGTTTTTTTCAAAAATCGGAATCTGAATTTTGTATTTGGAGGTTAAAGCTGTACCGTTTCGCTTATCCTGTTAGTTCATGTATGCGTCAAACGCGCCGGCCATGCGCTCGAGCGCCTCGGTCAGGCGGGCGCGGGAGCAGGCGAAATTCAGCCGCTGGAAGCCGCTGCCCTCCCCGTTCAGGCCGAACATGGGGCCGTTGTCCGTTCCGACCCTCGCCTGATGCAGCATGCGGTCCCACAGCTCCGCGTCAGACAGCCCAAGCGCCCTGAAATCAAGCCAGGCCAGATAGGTCGCCTCCGGAATGCGGTACTTCACCCGGGGCATGCGGGCGGCGATAAACTCCGCGATGTAGCCGGCGTTGCCCCGCAGATAGGCCAGCAGCTCCTCCAGCCAGGGCTCTCCCTGGGTGTAGGCGGCGATCTGCGCCGCAGAGCCGAAGTTGCCCGGCCACAGGTAAAAGGGGTCCATTTTGCGCTGGAAGGCGGCGCGAATCCGGTCGCTGGGAATGATGATGTCGGAGACCAGAAGGCCCGCCAGGTTAAAGGTTTTGGAGGGGGAGGTGCAGACGATGCAGTGCTCGGCAAATTCCCGGGAAATGGATGCAAAGGGAATGTGCCGGTTGGGCGCGTAGACCAGGTCGGAGTGAATTTCATCCACCGCGACCATAACGCCGTTGTCGATGCAGATGCGGCCGATCCGTTGCAGCTCCTCACGGGTCCACACGCGGCCCACGGGATTGTGCGGGCTGCAAAGCAGCATGATTTTCGTTTTGGGGTCCCGGGCCAGCTCCTCCAGCTGCGTGAAGTTGACCTCGTAATGCCCGTCGTGGTTGACCAGGGGGTTCAGCGCGACGCTGCGCCCCGTCTTTTGGACGTAATCGTAGTAGGGATAGTAGACCGGCGACTGTATGATCACGTTGTCCCCCGGCCCGGCGTACAGCTCAATGGCGCAGACCAGGGCCATGTTGACCCCCGGCGTGTATACAATCCACTCCGGCTGAATCTCCCAGCCGTTGCGCCGCTTCTGCCAGTCCACACAGGCTTGCAGATAGGCTTCGTCGGCGTAGCTGTAGCCATAGGTCTCGTGAGCCGCCCGCTCCAGAACGGCCTTTGAAATCGCGGGGGCCACCTTATAGTCCATGTCCGCAATGCCCATGGGGATGATGTCCGTCTCGCCGTACATCCGGCGCACCTGTTCCGGGGACCACTTGATGGAAGTCGCTTTGGTGCGGTCAATCATGCCGTCAAAATCATACTTCATTGCTTCCGCCTCCTGTTTGCCCAGAGCTTGTTGAAAAAATTTCTGCCCTGTGCTATAGTATAGGATAGGTTCTGTGTTACAATATAATAATACGAATGAATCACTATATTGTCAAGAGGAGAATTCGGCTTGGACACGATAAATGGGATTGTTTCAAAAAATATGAGGGAGCTCCGGCAGGCGAGGGACCTGAGCCTGGACGAATTGGCCCGGCTCAGCGGAGTCAGCAAATCCATGCTGGCGCAAATTGAGCGCGGCAGCGGCAACCCGTCGCTGTCCACCCTCTGGAAAATTGCGAACGGCATGAAGGCGCCCTTTAACGCCCTGGTGTCGCGCCCCAAGGCGCCGTTTGAGATTGTCCGCCTCTCCGACGTGGACCCGATTTTGGGGAAGGACGGGACGGTTCGGAATTACCCTGTTTTTCCGGACGATGAGGACCGGCGCTTCAGCGTTTACTATATAGAGGTGGAGCCGGGCTGCGGCTGGCAGTCGGAGCCGCATCTGCGCGGGACCGTGGAGTTTGTCACCGTTTTTTGCGGCGGGCTGGAAATCGAGGCGGGGGAGCATACCTTTCAAATTCAAACAGGGGAGAGCCTTCGCTTCAAAGCGGACTCGGTACATGCCTATCGAAACATCGGCGCGGAGGTGCTGATGTTTCACAATATCCTCTACAACCCCTGACCCGCCTGGGAGGGGAAAATATTTCCCGCTTTGGGAACCTTTTGTCAGGGGACGCGTCTATAGGGGTAAGGGGAAATGCGTTTGACATTTCACAACAGGAAAGGAGAACTACGGCATGAGTAAGAAATTGCTGACCCTGGCCCTGAGTGGCATACTGCTCTGTTCCATGGGAGCGCCTGTCCGGGCGGCGGGAAATATCCCCACCCCCGAGGCAGAGAATCCGGAGGTATCCAATATCCAGTCTCTTCCCAGCCATCAGTTCTACTGCGGAGAGGTTAAGGCGGTGCTCACCGGGGAGGACGGAGCTGTCACCGGCCTGCATATGACCTCGGAGGAGCTGGGCGAGTATGTGATGAAGATATCCGACAAAACATTTTGGATTGACTGCGGCAAACGGACCCCCGCCCTTCCCTCCGACGTGACCGTGGGGGAACGGCTCTACGTGTTCCACAGCCCGGTTTCCACCCGGTCCATGCCGCCCCAGTCCGCCGCCTACGCCGTCGTGCGCAGCCTGCCCCAAACCTCGGGCGGCGCTATGTACCAGATCGTGGAGGCGGTGGAGGAGCAGGAGGGGAGGCTCCGGCTCACCACAGACAACGGCGGGCTGTTCCTCTACGCCGGTCCGGAGACCACCCTGTCCACCTATACGGGAGGCCCGGCGGATGGGCTGGACGGCATCAAGGCGGGGACCTGTATTGTGGCGTGGTACGACGCCGTGGCGCTGTCCTATCCCGGGCAGGCCTACGCCCAGCATATTATGGTGCTGGACCGGAGCGCTGAGGGCGAGGCGCTGACCCGCTCCGCGCTGGCCGTCCTGCTCCACACTGCCCAGGGGAGCCCCGTGGTCAACTATTTGATGAGCTACCGCGATGTGGACCAATCCGCGCCCTATGCGGAGGCGATTCGCTGGGCCACCAGTGAGGGCATTATCAGCGGCTATGACGACGGACGGGTCGGTCCTGACGACGCCGTAAGCCGGGAACAGCTGGCGGTGATGCTGTGGCGCTGGTCCGGCAGCCCTATGCTGATGGATTATCCAGGGCTGACCAATTACAGCGACGCGGGCGACATCGCCCTATTTGCCCAGCCGGCCCTGGCGTGGGCGCACCAGAAGGGGCTGCTTCCCGTTGGCGATCACCTGGGACCCAAGGACGCGGTGTCCCCGGCGGAGGCAGAAGCCATGCTGGCGGCCCTGCGCGGGGAGAAAAAGCCCCTGGCGCGGTAGGCAAGAGAGTGTAAATACCCCTGGAACAGGAAGGGGTTCAAGTTAAAAAGGAAGTAATATCAGATTAGGCGGTATAGACCCGATTACAAGGGCTGTACCGTCTTTATAAATCCGCTTGAAGACACGGTCAAATTCCGTTATCCGCTTTTGATCCTGTCCGACTTCCCGCTCCCTGTGCTTCATTTCCTTTTCTGTTTCAGTAGAGCGTTGTGCGTATATCATTTCCTTAAATGCTATTTCCCGTATTGCTCTTGTACTTTGCACAATCAAACTTGCAAGGAAAATAGTAGTTGAGTTTTCCCCCGTATTACGCTATAATTACACTATTACCCACCGGGCGGCGCCGGGCATACAACACGTTTGGAAAGAAATGGGCGACGGATTTTAGAACCTGCATTCACAACCCCAAACGCCGTCTGACCGGGCCCCGCCCCGGCTGTTTGACGTTTTTGGCTCGGAATGCAGGTTTTTAAGGAGAGAACTATGAAATTCCATATTGTCAGCGACAGCTCCTGCGATTTGGGCCGCGAACGGGCGGAACAGCTCGGCATCACTATGGTTTCCTTTTACGTGGCCATTGGGGACGAGACCTATTACCGGGAGGAGCGAGACATTTCCACCCGGGAATTTTACCGGCGCATGGCGGACGCGCCCGGCGTTTTCCCCAAAACCTCCATGCCCACCGTGGAGGACTATCTGGAGGCCTTTCGCCCTTCGGCGGCCCAAGGCGTTCCCATTTTGTGCATCTGCCTCAACGCCGCGTTCAGCGGCTCCTGCCAGTCGGCGCGAAATGCGGCGGAGGAACTGCGGGAGGAGTATCCGGGAGCCAGAATTCAGGTGCTGGATTCCACCCTGGCCACTGTGCTCCAGGGGCTGTTTGTGGAGGAGGCCGCCGCCCTTCGGGACGAGGGTCTCACCTTGGAGGAGGCGGTGGAGCGGCTGCGTCCCCTGCCGGAAACCGGCCGCATCTTCTTCACCACCAGTGACCTGGAGTATCTGCGCCACGGCGGACGAATCGGCCGGGCGGCCGCAGCCACCGGTACGCTGCTGAAGGTCAAGCCGCTGATCGGCTACAAGGATGCCGGCCTCATCTCCGACGGTATTGCCCAGGGGCGAAAAAAATCCCTGGCTAAGGTGCGGGAGCTGTTTCTCCGCCATCTCAAGCGGGAGGGCATTGAGGTGAGCCGCTTCCGCCTGGCCACCGGCTTCGGCCTGGACCGAGAGGAACACTGCGCTTTCTCCCAGGCGGTCTATGAGGATCTGCTGTCTCTGGGTTTTGATCGCCCGGATGTAAAGCACCCCTATCAGATTGGGGTGACCATCGGCGTACACACCGGCCCCACCCCCATCGGCGTTGGACTGCTCCGCCGGGCATAGAACAGTGCGGTCGCGCTCCCCGACCCTATCAAACGGTCGGGGGGCGTAACATTTTGTAGCAAAATTGTAACCAATTTGCCACTTGAATTTTTAATGAAACGTGCTATTCTAAAAAGGTAGGCTTTCGACATGCTTTGACCGGAAAACGCCTCGCGTGCGCAAACCGGTTCGGAGGTGATTTTTTATGTCCGTCAGCTATCAAGGCCGGCGCACGGACCCGTCTCAGCGGGGCCGGATACTCTGGTTGCTTACCGTCGCGGCGCTGCTGGCCCTGGCTGCGGCAGCTGTCTTTTTCTGCCGGAAGCTGGAGCAGAATCCCCAGGTTCCCGCTGTCTCTAGCAGCGGGATCGCAAGCCAGGAGCCCTCTGTGATAGAGAACCGGCCGGATGTATCCAACGTGGCTGTTGAGAACCCCTCGCCGCCTTACGACTTCTCCCAGCCCGTTCCCCAAAGCGAAGCGGTGGATAACCGCTACTTTGAGGACGCCGCCTTTGTGGGCGACTCCCGCACCGACGGTTTTATGCTCTACAGCGGCGTCGGAACCGGCGAAAACCTCAGCTCCAACGGCCTGTCTATTTTCAGGCTGGCCGAACGGAAGGCGCTGACCATAGACGGAGAAAAATATACCCTGCTGGAGGCCCTGGCCTTGAAGGAATACGGCAAGGTCTATATCTCCCTGGGCATCAACGAGTTGGGCTATAACAATGACAAGGGCTACTATAAAAACTACTGCGCCGCCATCGACGAGATCCGCAGGCTTCAGCCCAAGGCGGTCATCTACATCCAGGGCCTGATTCCCGTGAACGAGGAACAGGCCGAGGCCTCCACCGGCCACGACTATCTGAAAAACGACCACCTCCGGGTCTACAACGATCTGATGCGCCAAATCGCGGAGGAAAAACAGGTGGCCTTTCTGGACCTCTACAGCGAATTTGCGGACGAAAACGGCTCTTTGCCCAAGGAGGCCAGCCGAGACGGCATCCATCTCGTAAAGGAGTCCTGCCAGCGCTGGCTGGACTATCTTAAAACGCACACGGCGGACTTTGACGCCCTCTATCCCGATGGTCCGCCCATGCCGGAACCGGCGGATCCCGCGCCGGTCGAACCGGATACAACAACCGCTGATGGGAGTGAACGAGGTTGAAAAAATTTTTGACAATTGTGCTGGCCTTGGCACTGACCCTGGGCCTTGCCGCCTGCGGCGGAACGAACGACGCGCCCCCGCTCTATGCGGCTTACCACGTGGAGAAGATGGTGGAGGCCGGCGCGTTTTCCGAGACGCTGGAGGAGCTGGACGCCGATACCGCCTTCTCCCTCTATCGGTTGGCGGACTGCGGCCTGGTACGGGAGGATCTAAAGGAATGCACTGCCCTGCGCTCCGCCGGGGCAACCTGTGAGGAGGGCGCTGTGCTGGTGTTTTCCGACGCGGACAAAGCTAA
>JAAWCR010000232.1 GCA_022793355.1 Lawsonibacter sp.
GAGCGGGGAGGGCGGATTGCCTGAGCAGTTGAAATACTCCGGGGGCGTCTCCTCCGGCAGAAGGCAGCCCAGAAATCCGGGCACCTTCTCCGCCTTGCTCATGTCAATGCTTATTACCCGCGCCCGTGAGTAGGGACTGCGCACCAGGGCCGCATACGCCATGTTTGGCAGCCGCAGATCGTCTGTATACTTTGCCTGACCCGTGGCCTTCCGCAGTGACTCCAGACGCGGGACCTCCCGACCTACCTCCCGGAATCCTCGCTCACGTCCCATTGTCCTCAGTCCCCCTTCCTTCCGCATATCCGGCCACTACTTCCGCGGCCATCTCAATAGCCCGCTCGATCTTCTCATACCCTGTACACCGGCACAGGTTGCCCGACAACGCCTGCCGGATTTCCTCCCGGGCGGGCCGGGGATTACGGTCCAGCAGGGCCTTGGCCGCCATAATCATCCCCGGCGTGCAGAAGCCGCACTGGATGGCACCCGCATCGATAAACGCCTGCTGCAGCGGGTGCGGGTGCTCGGTCGTGCCAATCCCCTCGATGGTCTCCACCCGTTTTCCGTTCGCCTGTATCGCAAACACACAGCAAGAGTTTACCGCCCGGCCATTCAGAATCACGGTACACGCCCCGCATTCTCCCAGGTCACACCCCTTCTTTGTTCCCGTCAGGCCGGCGCGCTCCCGAATCACATGCAGAAGCGTCTCCCGCTCCTCCACCTGGAACGCGCGCCGCTCTCCGTTCAGCTCCAGCACAATCTCAATCAGCTGTTTTGTCATGGTACATTCCTTTCCTCCTGCACGAAATGGCCTTCCGACTATCTGTTTACTGGCCTTTGGTCGATTGGATGGTTCTTTCAATCTCATCTAAATACATCTGCTCCACTGGGGAATAGACCTCCCGCAGCAGCTTTCGGGCCCGACGGACATATACCTCGGCCTTCTGGTCCAGATAACCGCCGAAGATGAAACGCAGCTTAGGGGCCGTGTCCATATCCAGCACAATCGAGGCATAAATCCGATTGAGCATCCCCTGCTCATAGCAGCTCTCCAGCCGCTGGGAGAAGCATTCCGCCTTTGTCAGGTAGTCAAAGGCCATCTGGTAATTCCCCCGTTTGACGCACAAAAGCCCGTAGTAACCGAAGGCCACTCCCCGGCCCCACATCAGCTCTACGGCGCTGAACTGCCGCACTGCCAGCGACAGATACCGCTCTGCCGCAGTCAAATCCCCGCTGTCCAGCGCCGCCTGTCCGGCGTAGGTATAGAAGGTGGCGGTTCCTCCCACCAGATAGTGGTCCTCACAGATGGTGATGGCCTGGTCATAGTACGCCATCGCTTTGGGGTAATTCATCTGGCTGCGCTCCGCCTCGCCCAGCCAGGCGTAGGAAGCCGCCAGATTGTACAGGTACCGTTCCTTCTCCTCAGAGCCCTCGAAGATGGCGATGGCCCGCTCCAGCTCCTCGATGCCTTCGGGAATGTTCCCGGACATGATGCTGCACAGCCCGGACAGGCGCAGCCAGATGGCCGCCTCCTCCGCTTTATAAATGCTATCCAGCAGTCCGAAGGACTCTTGAATAACCCGGCGCATATTGTGCGTCTCATACCGGTTCAGGTAGACGCACATCAGCTGACGGTTTGCCTTGATCATGTTGGTATGGCAGCGCTGGGATTCCACGCCCCGGTTAATATTCAGCAGCTTGTGGACATAGTGCAGTCCCTTGTCGTATTCCACCTTCCGGATATAATACCGGCCCATCATGTGGTAGTAGTCGGACAGAAACCCCTGGCAGTCCTTCTCACTCAGGCTGTCCAGACTCCGGTTTACCTGGGTGCGGATATCGTGCAGGATACGGGAGATACCTTCGCTGTCGGTGCAGGCGATATCCGGGGTATCCGCCCAGGGCTCGGATACGTCGGTAATATCGGTAATAATGGGATAATACTCATGGGACCGGTTTAAATAGCTGTAGACATATTCAACATAGTATTTCAGGTACTTTTTCTGGTCCCTGGAGCGCTGGAAGTGATACATCAGCTTGGAATACAGCAGCAGATCACTGTCGTTGTTCTTCAGCTTGTCCTCCAGGCAGCAGGCCGTCTTATGGTGGAGAATCTGCTTTTTGGTGAGGGACAGTTCTCCATAGACATACTCCAGAATTTTCTGGTGGGTAAACTGAAACTTCACACCTTCCGGCTGTACCGTCTCCTGAATGAGCTGCCGGGCGATGAGCGTCTCCAGAATCTCAATGAGCTCATACTCCTCCCGGTTCGACAGCTCCAGCAGCAAATCGAAGGTTGCCCCGTCGAAGAAGATGGACAGCAGGTTCAGAATATTCCTGCACTCCGGCGACAACAGCATCACTCGGGCGTAGATGCTGTCCCGGATATTGGGGGTAATGTCCGCCATGGAACCATTGTGCCGGATGCTGTTGGCCGTTTCAATGATAAAAAACGGGTTGCCATCCGTCTCCCGGTAAAAGCGCTCCTCCATCTCCCTGGACGTGAATCGGTCCGGCAGCAGGCGCTTGGCCAGTTGGATGGTCTCCTCAAAGGTGAATCGCTCCAGCGTGAGTTTTTTCAGCAGACGGGGCAGGGCCATGTCCTCTAAAAACCGGTCGATTTGGGGCCGTTTATCGCTCTTGCAGGTGAAAAGAAACAGAATATTCCGATTCTGCTCCGAGGTCAGGATATTCTGGATCAGGGACACGGTGATATTGTCCGCCCACTGCAAATCGTCAAAGAAGAAAACCAGCTTCTGCTTCTGTGCCAGCTGGGCCAGCAAGTGGGCGATGACCCGCTCGGAATTGTTGTAGCGCAGGGTGGCGATCTCGTCCTGTTCGATGGAGCCCCCTCCGCCCTGGCGGAAAAAGGGGAAGACGTTGGACACCACCTCCACGAAGGGGGCGCTGTCCTGTTTGGGAAATCGCTCCTGAAAAAAGGAGATCAGCAGGGCGAAGATGCCCTGCCAGGGTTTCAGGGCGTATTTTTCCTCCGCCCGGTAGCAGCGGGTCTGGAAATAGCGCAGTTCCCCCGCCGCCTCCATCCGGCGCAGCACATTCTCCAACAGGAAAGTCTTACCGATTCCGGTCTCGCCCAGCACCACCAAGCTGCCGGTCTTCCGGCCCCGCAGGAAATCGTTCACCGTTTCGGCCAGCACCTCCCGCTCCTTTTCCCGACCGAAAAACAGCTCCTCTACCGCCGTCTGCTGCTCCAGCAGCGTATGCTGGGAGATCATCTCCGAAACCCGCTGGTTGCGCACCTGCTTAATACTCTCCATGATGTGAGTGGCCTCCCGGCCCGGGGCCTGAAACAGCTCCTCGGAAAACAGCTTTTGCAGCCGGGCATACAGGGCGGTGGCCTTGGAATACTCCCCCTGCATCCTGTACAGCTCCATCAGGTGGCAGTATACGGCCTCGTCGTATTCGTCCAGCTCCAGCAGCCGCAGACAGCACACCTCGCATCGGGCCCACTGCTGTCCCTCAAAGCTGCGCAGAATTTCTCCCTTCAGCCGCTCCAGATACACCCGGTTATAGTTCTGCCGAACGCTCAACACCCATTCGTTGAAATACTCGTTATCCTTGAGGTAGAACTCTTCCAAAAAATCTCCCGGGTACTCCTCGACAGGGCCGTTCTTGTCCTGCAGGAAATGCGTTAAATCCACCTGGACGGTATATTGAGGGTTGATCTCGATAACGTTTTTCTGCGTCTCCAGCAGGAAGTTTGCGCCGAACGCCTTACGCAGCACATAGATAGCGTTTCGCATATTGGAACGCGCCTTGCGCTCATCCCCCCTGTCGCCCCAAATCAGATCGGCCAGCTTGAAGCGCGACGTGCGCCCCTCCACCAGCAGATAGTAGAGCAGAGCCTCCGCCTGTTTGAACGGCAGAGACACCCGGACCCCATCCAACAGAATTTGGGCTCTTCCCAGCAGGAAGGCAGCAATCTCTTGCATACGATTACCTCTTAAGCAGTGTGCTTACTCCAGGGCGGAATACAAAATGTCAGCTTCATTATAGCAAAGTCTTACCCTCGAAGCAACCAGGGGCAGCCGACAGCAAAAATAGTGTCGGCTGCCCTGGTTTGGTTCTATGCGGACTTTTTGGATGTGCGCTTTACAGCTCGCCCACGGCATTCTCAATGGCCTCAAGGAGCTCGTCGGACTCAATAAGACCAATGGTGGCCTTGGACTGATCCCGCATGTAGATGTCCTCCACCTGGAACTTGATGCGGTCCGTCACCATCCGGTAGGCGATGGATGTGCCCTTGCCCAGCTTGAACTGGCCCAGTTTCTCCGAGGAGATGAAGATGCCCCGGGACGCCAGCAGCAGCTCGATCCCCAGAATCTTCTCCAGGTTCTTGATCACCAGACGCGCCTTCCGCGCCGCCCAGGGCGCCATGGAAACGTGGTCTTCCTGGTTCGCCTTCGTCGGGATGTTGTCGCATACCGAGGGGAAGCACAATGTCTTATTCTCAGACGCCAGCGCCGACGTGGAGCAGCAGATGATGTTGTACCCGTAGTTCAGCCCGATGGGATCCCCTGCCAGCGCCAGGGGCAGGCCATAGCTCAGCGTCGGGTCGCACAGTGAGAAGCACCGCCGATCCGCGATGTTTCCAATCTCTGCCAGGGACATGGTCAAAAGGTCCATAGCAAATCCCGTGGGCTCCCCGTGGAAATTGCCCCCGGACAGGAACTCGTAGTGCCCGTCTCCCTTGGGGAAGATCAGCGGGTTGTCCGTCGCCGCGTTGATCTCCACCTCCACCAGATGCTTGATGTACGTCAGATTCTCACGGCAGATGCCCTGCACCTGAGGCATGCACCGCAGAGAATACACGTCCTGAACCCGCTCCTGGTAGTGGGGATGCATGATGTCGTACTCCAGGTGTACCTTCCGCGCGTCCTCCGTCACCCGCTCGCTGCCCGCTACCAGACGCATTACATTGGCCGCCGCCTTCATCTGCCCCTCGTAGGGCCGCACTTCCTGAATCCGGGGGTCAAAGGCCCGGGTCTCGCCCCGCACCGCCTCCAAAGACAGGGCTGTGGTGATCTCAGACAGCTTATACAGCCGCTCCGCGTCGTGCACATTCAGGCACGCCATGGCCGCAAACATCGTTGTTCCGTTCAGCAGAGCCAGGCAGTCCTTTGCCTTCAGCTGGAACTCCACCGGCGTCACGCCAGCCTTCTTCAGCGCCTCCTGCGCGGGCATTCGCTCTCCCTGGTAGAATGCCTCCGCCTGGGGCACGCCGATCAACACCGACACGATATGCGCCATGGGCGCCAGGTCTCCGCATGCGCCCACGCTCCCCTGCCAGGGCACAACAGGGTGGATCCCCTTGTTCAGCAGCTCCACCAGCCGCTCCACCACCACAGGCCGCAGGCCGGACACTCCCCGGCAGAACGCATTCAGACGCACACACATCGTCGCACGCACCACTTCTTCCGGCGCCGGGTCGCCCACCCCGCCGCAGTGGGACAGAACGGTCCGGTACTGGTGCAGATCGCTCTCCTCGATAGACACCTTGCAGTCCTTGTGCTTGCCAAGGCCCGTATTGAATCCGTACACCGCGGGCGCGTCCTCGCGCATCCACTCATCTTCCATGTACTTGCGCACTTCGGCAATGTGCGCCATACACGTTTTGTCGATCTCTACCTCGTATCCCTTTCGGGCTACGTTCACTACGTCTTCAATCTTCAGGTCCGTGCCGTTCAAAATCACTTTATTCATGTGTCAATTCTCCTTTTTCATCATGCTGCTTGCAGATCAGTTAATTTTGGCGCCATTATGGACGCGCCGGAAAGGCCCGTCCATATGGCTGTAAACCACGAAACGAAAATTAGGTAATAATGTCCTGGTCACGCAGGGCTGGATCGATATATTCGATGGTCCAGCCGCTCCAGATACAGATCAGGGACATGATTGGGTTGAGCATGGCGAAGAACATGAAAGGCGCGTACTGCATCGTGGCAACACCTAAGGTGCCCAGAATGTAGGCGCCGTCCGTGCTCCAGGGACAGAAGGGGGCGCACAGGGTTCCCACATCCTCCAGAATACGGGACAGATTCTTGGGGTGCAGATTGCGCTCGCGGAAGGTCCTGCGGAACATACGGCCAGGCAGCACCAAGGCAACATACTGCGCGCCGGTAGCGAAGTTGGTAAACAGAGTGGCAAAGACAGCGGTCGTCATCATGGCCTTGTCACTCTTGGCATAGGACAGGATCTTCTCCACAATACTGTGAACCATGCCGGTGCGCTCCACAATGCCAGCGAAAGCCAGGGCAATCAGGATCAGCGCGATGGTATCCAGCATGCTGGACAGGCCGCCGCGGTTGAGCAGGCGGTTGATCTCAGCCACGCCGGTATCCATGTTGATGCCGGTGTAAGTAGCAGCCAGGATGCTGGACAGACTCGCCCCCTGGAAAACAGCGGCGAAGATGCCGCCCAGAGCGGACACGCCCAGCAGGCCGGGAATCGCCGGAACCTTAAAGGCCACCATCAGCAGAACACAGATGGGGGGAACCAGCATCACAGGGTTGATGTTGAAGTTGTTGCCCAGGGTCTCCAGATACAGGTCAATGGTACTCAGGTCGGCGGAATTGCCCACCACAGTGAAGCCCATGACCGCATAGATAATCATGGCCACAATATAGGAGGGGGCAGTGGTGAATACCATGTGCTTGATATGGGTAAACACGTCCGTGCCGGCCATGGCGGGGGCCAGGTTGGTGGTGTCGGACAGCGGTGATACCTTGTCCCCGAAATAGGCGCCGGAGATGATAGCGCCACAGGTCATGCCAGGGTTGACGCCCAGGCCGGCGCCCACACCGATCAGGGCCACGCCCACGGTGCCCATGGTGCTCCAGGAACTGCCGGTGAAGGTGGAGACCAGCGTACACAGCAGGCACGCGGTCACTAAGAATACCTTAGGAGAAATCCAGGTCAAGCCGTAATAGATCATGGTGGGCACGACTCCGCCCAAAATCCAGGTGCCGATGACCATGCCGATGATCAGCATGATCAGGATGGCGGGGGCGGAAGCTTTAATCGTCGAGCTC
>JAAWCR010000100.1 GCA_022793355.1 Lawsonibacter sp.
CCAGAGCGTAAGCCGGGAGGTGCTTGCCCTGATGCGGGAGCTGGACCAGGAGCCTAAAATCGCCCGGCGCAAGGGCAGCGCGGTGATTTACTTTAAGCAGAGCGACAAAATCGAGGATTTTCTCACCTGTGTGGGCGCGCCCCTGTCCGCCATGGAGGTGATGAACGCCAAGCTGGAACGGGACCTGCGGGGGAGCGTCAACCGCCGGGTGAACTGCGACGCGGCCAACCTGGACAAGGCGGTGGAGGCCGCCATGGCCCAGGTGGAGGCCATTCGCCGCCTGGAGGCGGCAGGGGCGCTGGTCACTTTGCCGGACAAGCTTCGGGAAGCCGCAGCCCTCCGTCTGGCCCATCCGGAGGACACTCTGTCCCAGCTGGCCGAGCGGTGCGATCCGCCCATTACCAAGTCGGCGCTGAACCACCGCCTGCGCAAGCTTGTGGAGCTTGGAAAGGAGTAGGGCTATGGCATGGTATTTTATGGTCGATACCTACATCGACGAGGAGAGGGGCCGGGGCGAGTATGACAGCTACATCCGCCAGGTCAAGCCCATTGTGGAGGCCTACGGCGGGAAATATCTCGTCAGGACAGAGCATGTTAGCCACCTGAGCGGGAAACGAACACCGCAGCGGGTCATCGTGGTTCGCTTTGACACCAGGGAACAACTGGACGGCTGCTTTTCGTCACCGGAATACAGGGACATTATGTCAAAACGCGCTGAAAGCGTGGACAGCCGGGCGATTATTGCGGAAGGCCTGGACTGAGATAGAAAAAAGGAGGAATCGCCATGTCCTTTGTCCACTTACATCTGCATACCGAATTTTCCCTGCTGGACGGGGCCTGCCGGATTAAAAAGCTGGTGGAGCGGGTGAAGGAGCTGGGCCAGGAGGCGGTGGCAATCACCGACCACGGCTGCATGTATGGGGTAATCGACTTCTACCGGGCCTGCAAGGCGGCGGGGGTAAAGCCCATCATCGGCTGCGAGGTCTATGTGGCCCCCCGGGGCCGCACCCGCTTTCAGAAGGTCCACGAGTTCGACGCGGAATCCCGGCATCTGGTCCTCCTGTGCCGGAACGAGGAGGGCTACCGAAACCTGTCCTATATGGTGTCCAAGGCCTATCTAGAGGGCTTCTATGTCAAGCCCCGGATTGATATGGACCTGCTTCGGGCGCACGCCGCCGGGCTTATCGCCTGTTCCGCCTGCCTGGGCGGCGAGGTGCCCCGGCTGCTTCTGGCGGGGGACTACGACAAGGCGAAGGAAGTGGCTCTGGAGATGCGGGCGCTCTTCGGGGAGGACGGCTACTACCTGGAGCTTCAGGACCACGGCATCAAGGCCCAGAAGCGGGTGAACGAGGGGCTGCTCCGCCTCAGTGAAGAGACCGGCATCCCCCTTATCGTCACCAACGACGCCCACTATCTCCGCCGGGAGGACGCGGAGACCCAGGATATTCTTATGTGCATCCAGACGGGCAAGACCCTGGACGACCCCAACCGCATGCGCTTTGAGACCAGGGAGTTCTTCGTCAAGTCGGAGGAGGAGATGGCCGCCCTCTTCCCCGGCCACCCGGAGGCGTTGGAAAACACCGCGAACATTGCCCGGCTGTGTAATGTGGAATTTGAGTTTGGCAAGTACCATCTGCCCCTGTTCCAGCTCCCTGAGGGCTGGACCGACGGGGACGCCTACTTTGAAACGCTCTGCCTGGACGGCTTTGCGTGGCGCTATCCGGACCAGCCCCCGGAGTACCGGAAGCAGCTGGAGTATGAGATGGCCATGATCCGCAAGATGGGCTTTGTAGATTACTTTTTGATTGTCTCCGACTTCATCGGCTATGCCAAGGGCCAGGGAATCCCGGTAGGACCGGGCCGGGGCTCGGCGGCGGGGTCCATGGTGGCCTACTGCCTGAACATCACCAACGTGGATCCCATGGAGTACGGCTTGTACTTTGAGCGCTTCCTCAACCCGGAACGGGTGTCCATGCCCGATATCGACATCGACTTCTGCCCCCGCCGGCGCCAGGAGGTAATTGACTATGTGAAGGGCAAATACGGCGAGGACCATGTGGCCCAGATTGTCACCTTCGGCACCATGGCCGCCCGTGGCTCGGTCCGGGACGTGGGCCGGGTGATGGGGGTGCCCTACGGCGAGGTGGACGCCCTGGCCAAGCTGATTCCCAGCGGCCCCGGAGCGCTACACATCACCCTGGAGGACTCCCTGAAGCTGTCCAAGCAGCTAAAGGACGCCTACGATGGCGACCCCAACATCAAAAAGCTGATTGATACCGCTATGGCCATCGAGGGCATGCCCCGAAACACCTCCACCCATGCCGCTGGAGTGGTGATTACCCGCCGCCCAGTGGTGGACTACGTCCCTCTGGCCGCCAACGACGGTCAGCCCGTCACCCAGTACGTCATGACCACCCTGGAAGAGCTGGGGCTGCTTAAAATGGACTTTCTGGGCCTGCGCAACCTAACCGTGCTGGACGACGCGGCCAAGATGGTTCAGGAGAAGGAGCCGGGCTTCTCCCTCAACGACATTCCGGAGAACGACCCCGCCACCATGGCTATGCTGGCCGAGGGCAAGACCTCCGGCGTGTTCCAGCTGGAGTCCGCCGGCATGACCGGCGTGTGCGTGGGCCTGAAGCCCAAAAATATTGAGGACATTTGCGCCGTGATCGCCCTCTACCGCCCCGGTCCTATGGACTCCATTCCCAGGTTTCTGGCCTGCGCTCAGGACCCGGCTAAGGTCACCTATAAGGACCCCTCCCTGGTCCCCATCCTGTCCGGGACCTACGGCTGCATTGTATACCAGGAACAGGTGATTCGCATCTTCCAGGACTTGGCGGGCTACTCCTTGGGGCAGGCGGACATGGTGCGCCGGGCCATGAGCAAGAAGAAGGTAAAAGAGATCGAGAAGGAGCGGGAGGCCTTCCTCTACGGCGACCCCAAGCGGGGCATCCCGGGCTGTGTGGCCAACGGCGTGCCCGAGGGGTCGGCCCAGGCTATTTACAATGAGATGTATGACTTTGCCGAGTACGCCTTCAATAAGTCCCACTCCCTGGTCTACGCCATCGTGTGCTACCAGACCGCCTGGTTCAAGTGCCACTACCCCAAGGAGTACATGGCAGCCCTGCTCACCTCGGTGCTGGCTTCCACCGAGAAGGTGGCCGAGTTCATCGCCGAGTGCAAGGAGATGGGAATCAATCTTCTCCCCCCCGACGTAAACCTGTCCGGGGCAAATTTCACCGTGGTAGAAGAAGGCATTCGCTTCGGCCTGGTAGCCTTGAAGGGGGTAGGGCGGGCCGTTGTGGCCAATCTGCTGTCAGAGCGGGAGAAAAACGGGCCCTTCGCCGATTTTATGGAATTCTGCGACCGGCTTTACGACCAGGATATGAACCGCCGGATGTTGGAGAGCCTGATCAAGAGCGGCGCTTTCGACGCCATGGGCTACCGCCGTTCCCAGCTGATGCAGGTGTTCGGCCAGGTGCTGGACGGCATCGCTGCCACCCGGAAGCGAAACCTGGAGGGTCAGCTGGATTTGTTCGGCATGGGCGGGGGAGCGAAGGAGAGCGTTCCCCTGCCCGCGCTGGTGCTCCCCAACCTGCCCGAGTACACCCCGCAGGAGCTGATGAGCATGGAGAAGGAGACCACCGGACTCTACCTGTCCGGCCACCCCATGGACCAGTACCGGGAGACCGC
>JAAWCR010000101.1 GCA_022793355.1 Lawsonibacter sp.
CACCGGCCAGTCCACCTGGGACGCCATCATGCACACCACCAACCTTATCGTGGCGGGCAAAACGGTGGTGGTGGCCGGCTACGGCTGGTGCGGCAAGGGCATCGCTATGCGGGCCAAAGGGATGGGGGCCAACGTGATTGTCACCGAGGTGGACCCCTTCAAGGCCCTGGACGCCACCATGGAGAACTTCCGTGTCATGTCCATGGACGAGGCCGCCCGGATTGGCGACGTTTTCTTCACCTCCAACGGCTGAAAGCAAGTGATTGTGAAGAGGCACTTTGAGGTGATGAAAAACAACGCCGTCCTGTGCAACTCCGGCCACTTCGACTGCGAGGTGGACGTGGCCGCCCTGCGCGCCATGTCCGCCGAGACCTTCCCCCGCCGGCAGAATATCGAGGGCTTCCGCCTGCCCGACGGACGCACCCTCAACGTGCTGGCCGAGGGTCGGCTGGTCAACCTGGCCGGGGGCAACGGCCACCCCGCCGAGATCATGGACATGTCCTTCGCCGTTCAGGCCCTGTCGCTGGAGTGGCTGGCCAAGCACCGGGAGGGGCTGGAGAAAAAGGTCTATATTGTCCCCGATGAGATCGACGATCAGATCGCTCGGGTCAAGCTGGCCGCCATGGGCCTGTCCATCGATACCCTGACCGAGGAGCAGAAGGCCTATCTGTCCGGCTGGGAGGCCTGACCGGGAGGAGCTGTCCGCCACCGGCGGACGGTTCTGAAAAGCCCCTTTCAGGGGCCGTTTAAACCCTGTTTTGCGCCCATTTTATCCCTGAAATTGGCGTATTATTTTGTGTTGATATTACAATTAGTATTTTTGTTTGTCTCAGACGGACGAAAAAGAGGAGTGCCATGCACAACGAACTGACCAGGATCGATCTAAAAAAGATGCGCGAAGAGCTGGACTACCGCCGGATTACACTTCGCCCGCAGCTGCTGGAGGAGGTAAAGGTAGCCCGTTCCTTTGGCGATTTAAGCGAGAATTTTGAGTATAAAGCGGCCAAACAGGAGAAAAACCGCAACGAAAGCCGGATCCGCTATCTGGAAAACATGATCAAGACCGCGCGGATCATAGAGGACCACTCCGACGGCCAAACGGTAGGCCTGTACGACAAGGTGACCATCTGGCTGGAGGAGGACGAGGAAGAGGAGACCTGGCAGGTGGTGACCACCGTGCGGCAGGACGTGTCCCACGGCCTCATCAGCAAGGAGAGCCCCATGGGCGCCGCCCTTATGGGGAAAAAGGTTGGGGACCGCTTCTGTGTGCAGGTGAACAAGGAGTTCAGCTATTGGGCGGTGGTCCGCTCCATCGAGAAGGGCTATGACGACGGTTCCGCCGAATTGAACCGGTTTTAACAGCGGCAGGGGCCGCCCCGTCTCGGGGCGGCCCTGTGATATGCTGCGTTTCAAGGCTGTAGAAGCGGACGAGGATCACCGTCCGGCTGCCCTGTGCGGTGAACTGATAGGATAATATACGTCAGTTTTAGGCCCATTTACGCTGAGACATGCGGCAATTGATGTGCTAAGATAGGACCAAACTGGCCCGGTCTTTGTGGCTGGAAGGACGGAGCTGGGCCAAAATACATAAAATATGAATGAAAAGAGGAAATTGCTATGGCTATCCAGAAGATTTTTGTCGTGGGCGCCGGCCTGATGGGCAGCGGCATCGCTCAGAACGCCATCACCAGCGGATATACCGTTATACTCAACGACCAGCGGCAGGAGGCCCTGGAGCGGGCAAAGGACGGTATTGTAAAGTCCCTGGACCGTGAGGTGGAAAAGGGCCGCATGTCCACCGAAGACCGGGACGCCGCCCTGGCCCGGTTGTCCATCGACGCCACCCTGGAGGGGGCCAAGGAGGCCGACCTGGTGATTGAGGCTATCTTTGAGAATCTGGAGGCCAAACAGGCGGTATTCACCTCCCTGGAGGACATCTGCCCGAAGAAAACCATCTTTGCCTCCAACACCTCCTCCATCTCCCTTACCGCTCTGGCCGCCGCCACCAAGCGGCCCTCCCAGGTTGTGGGTATGCACTTTTTCTCTCCTGTGCCCCGTATGCGCCTGTGTGAGGTGATTTTCGGACTGCTCACCACTCAGGAGGTGCTGGACGAGGTGAAAACGGTGGGCGAGAAGATGGGCAAGACTCTCATTCAGGCCGACGACAAGCCCGGCTTTATCGTCAACCGGGCGCTGCTGCCCATGCTCAACGAGGCCTGTGTGATCGTGGGCTCCTACATCGGCTCCGTGGAGGATGTGGACAACGGCATGAAGCTGGGCTGTAACCACCCCATGGGCCCCCTGGAGCTGGCCGACATGATTGGCCTGGATATCCTGCTCAACGTGATGACCGTGATGGATAAGGAGATCGGCGCAAAATATCACCCCTCTCTGCTGCTGCGCAAGCTGGTGGTGTCCGGCTTCCTGGGCCGCAAGAGCGGCGCCGGATTCTATACCTATGAAAACGGCAAAAAGACAGGAGTTAACCCGGTGCTCACTCACTTTCAAAGTCTGGCCCGCTAAAAAAACATCCCGCCTCCAGATGGGGGCGGGATGTTTTTTACCGGGCGTTTGCGGCCTCCCGGGCGGTTTTGACCAGATAGCCCATGGCCTGGACGGGCCAGCGGCCCGCCGCCGTCTCCCCGGTGAGCATGAGGGAGGAGGCGCCGTCCAGCACGCCGTTGTAGATGTCGCACACCTCCGCACGGGTGGGGACGGGGCGCTGCTCCATGGACCACAGCAGCTGGGTTACCAGGCAAAACGGCTTTCCCGCCTCCCGGCAGCGCCGGGCGATATCCTTCTGGATGGCGGGCAGCTTCCAGAGCGGCATGGAGTTGCCCAGATCCCCCCGGGCGATACAGATTTGGTCCGCCGCCTCCAGAATCTCGTCCAGATGGGCCAGTCCCTGCGCCTCCTCGATTTTTGCCATAATCAGCACCCGATCCAGGCCCAGCCGGTCTAGGGTTTCCCGCAGGGTATGGATATCCCGGCGGCCCCGGACGAAGGGCTGCAAAATGTGGGTCACGCCAAACCGGCCGGCCTGGGCCAGGTTGTCCAGGTCGGAGGGGGTGAGGGTGGGGGTGTCTACCTCCGTGCCCAGGAGGGACAGGCTTTTTTTGCTCAGCAGCGGCCCGCCTCGAAGCACCCGGCACAGCAGGACGGAGGGGCTGGAGCGTTTGACCTGAAGGAGCAGAGCGCCGTCGTCAATGGAAATTTTCTGGTCCCGCCTGGCGGTGCGGAGGATGCTCTGGGGGATGGGTATGCCCCCCTCCCCCAACAGAAGTTCCTCCCCCTCCTTCAGGGGGATGGGCCGGGGTAGATCTCCCACCCGCAGCTCAGGGCCCTGGAGGTCCAGAATCAGGTGGGCATCCTCCCGCCCGACCCTGCGGGCGGCGGGCCAGTACAGCTCCTGGAGCAGGGGGGCGCACTGCTTCAGGCTGGTGTGGGACAGATTCACCCGCACCCCCGTCATGCCCGCCTGGAACAGCTGCTCCAAAATATCCCGCTTGGCGCAGGGGTCCCCCAGGGTGGCGTAAAATTCCATAAGACCGCTCCTTCCGGCGATGTGTTTTCCTATGCTATATTATGAAACCGGAGCGCCCGGAAGTCAATGAGGATTTGGGTTGCCCTTTGACCAAATTTCCGGTATAATAGATGGGTACAGCCTCCCTCCCGGAGGGAGCCGCGCAGAGGAGGAACGCAATGCGTATCATGGCCATTGACTACGGGGACGCCCACACCGGGGTGGCCCTGTCCGATCCCACCGGTTTTCTGGTGGGGTCCACCACCACCATCAACAGCTGGCGGCAGGAGGTGGTGGTGGACCGGCTGGCCCGGCTGATTGAGGAGCACCGCCCGGACGAGGTGGTGCTGGGCTTTCCCAAAAACATGGACGGTTCCGACGGTCGGAAAGCCAACCTTTACCGGGAGCTGGCCGCTGCGCTGGAGGAGGTTACCGGTGTGCGGGTGATTCTGTGGGACGAGCGGCGCACCACCATCGACGCCCACCAGATTCTGTTCAACCAGGGGAAGGAAGGCCGCAAGCGCAAGAAGATTGTGGACGCCGTGGCCGCCTCCCTGATTCTGGAAAACTATCTGGACTACAGACGAATGAAACAGGAGTGATGTTTGTGAAACAACGTATCCCAAGCCTTTTGCTGTCTCTGCTGCTTCTGCCGGCACTGGCTGGTTGCGGCGGAGGAGGGGCGGACAGCTTTGCGCCTGAGGCTTCCTACGACGCAATTTGGGCGGTTGTTCCGGACGGCAGCGGGGTGGTTGACCTGCCCGTGGCGGAACCGGGGGAAGAAAATCTCCCTGACATCAGTCGGAGGAACGGGGAAAATGGGAATCTCCCCGAGGATAACCAGGCTCCCGGGAGCGAGGACCCGGGCAACGGCGTGGATGAGGGCAACCGCCCCGGTGGCAAGAGCGACGAGGGTAACAGGTCGGTTGATGAGGACGGCTGGTATACCTCCAAGGAGGAGGTGGCCCTGTACATCCATCTCTACGGCGAGTTGCCGGACAACTACGTCACCAAGGCCGAGGCCGAGGACGCCGGATGGATCGGCGGCAATGTGGAGCGGTACACCGGTGAGGGCACCGCCATCGGTGGGTCCCGCTTCGGCAACCGGGAGGGACTGCTCCCCAAGGAACAGGGGCGGACCTACACCGAATGCGACATCGATACCCCGGGCAACAGTAACCGGGGGGCCAAGCGCATCGTTTTTTCCAACGACGGGCTGGTCTACTACACCGACGACCACTACGAGAGCTTTGAG
>JAAWCR010000102.1 GCA_022793355.1 Lawsonibacter sp.
ATTTCGCCATTTGTGCCGTCTGGGTCGGCGGCGTATACTTTTATGTAGTTATAAAAACCATCCTGAGCGGCGTTATTAAATTCTACTTCCGCGAAATCACCAGTTGAATCCCATTGAACCTCCGCTTTGCTTGCGGCTTCCACAGTAGAAGGTTTCTTGTACTCCACGCCAAACCAGAGCTGATAAGGATTGCGCTTGTTCTCTAAAACCTGGAACGTAGGGTCATCCTTGCCCTTTTTCACGATGGTATCCAAGGCTTGCCGGTTGATGGTAAGGGTATAGGCGCCACCCTGATCTGGTTGCTTACTTAAGGAGAGCCCTGCTTTTTCATACGCTTCCCCATACTTTGCGTTTGGCTCATCATCTTCTACACCGTCGTCACGAGGCACAATGGACTGAACCTCTGGAGCTGCTTCGGTTCCTGCGGCCCACACAGCGGTGGGGGTCAGGGCCAGCACCATAGACAGGGCCAACAGCACGGACAAAAGCTTTTTTCTCATACCGTTTTCCTCCTAAATCGCCTGATTGTGTTGGAACATTCCACTGCAATATCAAACCATGTCAAAACGCGGTGTTCTTTGACGGATATCTAAATGTCGTGTCTATTATAGCACGAACCTCCCGCCGCCGCAACCATTTCCTGCCGATTTGCTCGGAGCTTCCGCAATTGTGCGGAGGGATAGCTGTACCGTTCCTCTTTGGGCCGGAAAGCGCGCAAAATACCGGCGCGGCATTGTGCCGCGCCGGTGTCCGGCAGAGGTTACTCCACCTCGATAATTGTAATCTGGTCGGCGGTAAAGCCGGCGGTCTGGTTCACTACATCCACAATTTTGGCGGTATCCGACTCGGTGAGCCCGCCCTCCGGGGCGGATACGGCCAGGGACAGGGCGTCCTCCCCGATGAAGGCCACGCAGTCGGTATAGCCCTTGGCGACCACCAGATTTTCAATCTGGGCCTCGGTGACGGTGTAGTCGGCCATGGTCTGTATGTTGTCGTTGAGCTGGGTTTTCACCGCTTCGTCGGCGTCCTCCCGTGCGGCGGCGTCCTGAAGCAGAGACAGGGCGCTGTCCCGAGCCTGCTGCCGGTTGAGCCGGGCGGTGGCGAAGTAGGCGCTGCCGCTGCTGCCGGCCGTGTCTCCGGTCGGGGCGTCCCCGGCGGTGGAGGCGTCGCCCTTCTCCGGCGCGGCGGCGGTGGAGCTGTCCCCCTTCACCAGGGGATCGTCGGTCCTGCCGCCCACCATGGTGGACTGACCCAGGGTCTTGCCCGCATCCGCGTCCTTGCCGTAGCTCCAGTTCAAATACACTGCCGCGCACACAAACAGCGCAATTGCCGCGACCACCGCGTTCCGTTTCCATAGCTGAGACCAGTCGGCCTTTTTCGTTCTCATGATAACTCCTCCTTATATTGATCCTTGTGTTTTGCGGGGGTCAGCCTATGGTTTGCTCGCGCACACCGATATCCGGTCCGAGCCCAGACCGGTGAGGGCGGACACCGCCTCAATCAGCCTCAGCCGGGTGGCGGCGTCCCCTCCGCCGGGGCAGACAATGAGCGCGCCCCGAAACTGCGGGGCCACCGTCTGGAGGGGAACTACCTCCTGCTGTCCGGAGCCCTTACCCACGGTGACCACCGTGTTGCTTCCGCCGCCGTTTCCGTCCTTGTCCTGGTTGCGGGCCAGCACCTGACGGCTGCCGCCGTCCAGGGTGAGCACCACCTGGGTCTCTCCCGCCCCTTCCACCAGGGAGAGGGCCCGCTCCAGCTTTCGTTCAAAGCCCTCCAGGTCGAAGGACGCCCCCTCCTCCCGGGCTGGGACCTCCTCCGGCGGGCTGTCGCGGCCGCCGGAGGGCAGGAGCAGAAGCGCCGCTCCCGCTGCCATCACCAGCAGCACATAGGAATATTTTCCAAGCGCCCCCTTCCATTGCCGGGCCGCTTCGGGCCACTTCCATTTCACTGCGTCTCCTCCTTATCTATGGTAATCTCTTCCTCCGGAATCCCCAGGTCCTCCGCAATCAGCCGGATGAGCAGGGTCTGGTCGCTGTCGGACAGCGGGCCGCAGACCTCCGCCCGGAGGGGGAGATACAGGCCCTCCTCCGTCTCCCGGCACTCCACCCGGAGGGTGCAGCGCAGTCCCAGCTGTGCCGCCTTGTCCACAATATATGCGGCGCACTCCTCTTCTATGATGGTTTTCATTTGACGGTTTACCGTCTCTTTCAGCGCCGCTTCCCACTGGCCCGTGCTATCCAGATAGCTGTCCAGCCACCGGCGGCCCGCATCCACGTCCAGTTCCCGCAATGGGGACAGGATCGCAGCCAGCAGCACCAGGCCGCACACCAGCCTGCCCACCTGCTTCACCGCCCCCTGGGGCATGAGGGCCCCGGCCATGGCGCACAGCAGAGAAACCGAGATAACCGCAGTCAGCCAGCGGCCCACCGCCCCCATCATGGGACCACCGCCCCGATGGCGGACACCAGGCTGACCAGCAGCACCAGGGCCCCGGCCCCCGTCATCCCCAGCACCAGGCCGAAGGCGGAGCCGATCGCGTCAATCAGGCCAGACAGCTTGGGCTGAGCCACAGTGGCGCACAGGGCCGCCGCACCTTTATACACCAGGTATTGCAGCCCCAGGCGGAGGAAGGGGGTGACGCAGATGGCCAGCACCACCAGCAGGCCCGCCACCCCCACCGTGCTGCGCAGTATGCCGGCCCCGGCCAGTACCGTCTCGGAGGCATCGGCCAAAATGCCGCCCACCACCGGAATGGCCCGGGAGATAGCCAGCTTGGCCGCCTTGACGGCGGCGGCGTCCACCGTGCCCGCAATGGCCCCGCTGGCGGTGAGGTAGCCCACGAAGGCCAGCAGCAGCGCGGTGAGCAGAAAAGTGGCGGCCCCCTTCAGCAGCTCCGCCGTCTTTTTCAGGCCGGGGTTGTCCACCGCCGCCTGAGCGCAGCTCACCGCCACGTAGGCGTACACCAGGGGGACCAGCAGCCGGTCGATGGCGATGAGGAGAAGCTGGGAGAAGAGAAGGGTGGCCCCCTGCCGGGCCGCCGCCCCGGCTACGGAGCCGGTGGCCGCCGTCAGCACCGCCACCACGGGCAGAAGTACCGAGGAAAAGCCCTCCATTTTCTCCAGTGTGTCCCGGCCCAGGCCAATCATGGCCGCCATGTCTGTCATCGTCAGGGCGGTTATCGCCAGCGCCCCGGCGATGGTTACCGCTGGAAAGCCATCTCCCTCTCCGGCCTTGGCACTCTCGGCCAGTGAGCACAGCAGCACCACCGCCGACAGCTTCATGGCGGTGGAAAGGCTCGCCCGGAAGAGGGCGCCAAGCTGGCGCAGCCCGCGGTCAAAGAGGCTGGACAGCCCCTGCTCCAGGGAGGTGTCCGGGGCGACGCCGTAGCCCTCCGCCTCCTCCCACACCTGATCCAGCCCGGGAACTTCCAGCTCCGCCCCCAGGGCGGGAACGGCGCACAGGAGGGCCAAAGCACAGAAAATCAGCGCCCGTCTCATACCAACAGCTCCCCTATCAGCTGGGCCACCGCCCGAACCAGGGGGAGGGCCACCAGCAGCGCCAGCACCGCCCCCGCCGTCTCCACAAAGGCTGCTACCCCGCTCTCCCCCGCCGAACGGCAGATCTCCACCGTAAGCTTGGTGAGGATGGACAGGGCCACCGTCTTTACCACCGGCTCCAGCAAGGCTTCGGACAGCCCCGCCTGCTGCGCCAGTTCCTCCATCAGGCGCACTGCGGCCCCCAGGCCGGCAGCCGCCAGGGACAGCATCCAAAGCCCGGCGGCCAGGGTCAGCAGAAGGGCCAGCTCCGGGGTGTTGCGTTTCAGCACCGCGCTGAGTACCACCGCCGTCACCCCCACGGCGGTCAGTTTTGCCATGGCCTCCATCACAGCCCGAAGAGGTCCTTTACCAGGTCGAAGAGGCTGGCAATTTCCTGGACCACCATCATCAGCACCACCACCAGCCCGGCCAGGGTGGTCATCATCGCCTGTTCGTCCCGACCGGCCCGGCTGAGCACTTGGTTCAGTACCGCGACCAGGATGCCGATGGCCGCAATTTTGAAAATTAAATCGACTTCCATAGGGAATCCCCGCTTTCTTTTGTTTTCGTTTCGGAACGCCGCAGGCCCCTGTCCCCTTTGGGTGGGGGCTACAGCAGCAAAATCACCAAAAACGCCCCGCCGGACAGGCCCAGGGCCTGATAGACCCGCCCCATACGGCGGCTGTCCTCCTCCGTTTGGGCGGCCAACTCCTCCAGCCGGCGGCGGGCGGCGGCCAGGGCCTCCCGCTGCCGCTCCCCGTCGTACCGCCCCAGCGTGTCCCCCAGAGGGGCCACCACAGCCTGTCCCTCCCGGCCCAGCTGGAAGAGACGGCCGGTCAGCCGCCGCCACAGGTCGGCAAAGCTCTCCTGGGCTAGATTGTCCAGCCCCTGAGCGCAGGCGTGAAACAGCGCCCCGGCGATCCCCTGGCTGCGGGCCGCTCCCTGGGCCAGCAGCCGGGACAGGGGCGGGGCGTTCAGCTCCAGCTCCCGTTCCAGAACGGCCAGCCCTCCGGCCATATCCCGAATGGCCCGCGTCCGGCTCCGCAGTCCGGCCGCCGCCTGAAAGCCCAGCCAGGCCGCGCCCGCCGCCACCAGGACGGCTCCTGTCATTCGCAGCATCATCGCAGCTCCTCCACCAGGTAGGCCCGGCCCTCGCCCTCCCGGCGGATCCGAACCAGAAATCGGAACAGCCCCTCTTCCATAAGGGGGCGGTACACGGCGCGGCGGAGCAGGTCCTCCCGGCTCTCCCCGTGGGCAGTAGCCAGCAAGGTGACCCCGCAGCCCACCGCCGTGGTCAGGGCCTCCACGTCCGGTCCGGCGGTGATCTCATCCGCCGCCAGCACCTGGGGGTTCATCCCTCGCAGGAGGAGCATGAGCCCCTGAGCCTTGGGACAGCCCTCCACCACATCGGTGCGCCGGCCCACCTCCAGCTGGGGGCGGCCGTTATACAGCGCGGCCACCTCCCCTCGCTCGTCGGCCAGGGACACCCGCAGGGGGAGACATCGCTCCCCCTCGGACACCGAACGCACCAGATCCCGGAGCAGGGTGGTTTTGCCCAGGCCCGGGGGCGCCAGAATCAGCGTGTCGCCCAGCCGTCCGCCAGGACACAGCCTGTCCAGCACGGGAGCGGCCGCCCCCTTCACCTGACGGGCGATACGCAGATTGGCGGAGGAGAAAAACCGCAGGGCGTGTATCTCCCCTTCACGGAGGGCGGCGGCGCCGCACAGGCCAATCCGGTGCCCACCCTCGACGGTGAGGTAGCCCTGGCGCACCTGGTCCAGTACCGTGTGGAGGGAGGCCCCGCTGGCAATCTCCACCAGCCGCTCCAGCTCCTCCTCCTCCACGGGAGGGCCGCCCAGGGGGCGCTCCCCGCCCTCCAGCAGCACCGTCATGGGCCAGCCTGTGCGCAGGCGCACTTCCTCCACCTTGCCCCGGTCCCCTTCCGGCAGGGACAGCGCCTCCCGGCGCAGCCGGGGAGGCAGAACCCGGATGGCCTGTAAATAGCTTTCCGCCGCTGTCATTTGTGTCATATCCTTCACCAGCCTTTGTCCCATAGTATGAGGACAAGCCGGAGATTATGACCCAAGTTTTTCCGGGAAAACAAAAACAGGAAGGCACGCCGAAGCGTGTCTTCCTGTTATAGTGCTGGTGCGAGGAGGTCGATTTACGAGAGAGAAATGAGGGCCGGACGCTTGGTACGGCGGTTGAGGCGTTGGGGCTTACTCCATCAGCAGGCACATAACCGCTTTCTGCGCGTGGAGGCGGTTTTCGGCCTCGTCAAAAATCTCGCCGGCGTGGGCCTCAAAGACCTCCGCGCTGATCTCCTCCCCGCGGTGCGCGGGCAGGCAGTGCTGCACCATACAGCCGGGGTTGGTGAGGGCCATCAGCGCTGCGTCCACGCAGTAGCCCTGGAAGGCCTTTTCCCGGACCGCCTTCTCCTCCTCCTGTCCCATGGAGGCCCACACGTCAGTGAACACCACGTCGGCTCCGGCGGCAGCGTCTCTGGGGTCGCGGCAGAGGGTGAATTTATGGGAGGGGTCGCCCCCGGCAAAGTTTAGCACCTTGGGGTCCGGGTCATAGCCCTGGGGACAGGCCACGGAAACCTCCATGCCCATCTTCAGGCCGCCTGCAATCAAGGAATTTGCCATGTTGTTGCCATCGCCAATGTAGCACAGCTTCAGCCCCTCCAGCACCGCCTTGTGTTCCCGCACGGTGAGCAGATCGGCCAGCACCTGGCAGGGGTGGCAGAAGTCGGTGAGGCCATTAATCACGGGGATAGAGGCGTACTGCGCCAGGG
This sequence comes from Lawsonibacter sp., assembly GCA_022793355.1. Lineage (GTDB taxonomy): Bacteria > Bacillota > Clostridia > Oscillospirales > Oscillospiraceae > Lawsonibacter. The sequence goes on from JAAWCR010000102.1 coordinate 6,334, forward strand.
TTTCCACCTCCTCCTGGCCGAAGGTGCGGATCATAATGCCGTCACAGTAGCGGCTGAGCACCCGGGCGGTGTCCTCAATGGGCTCCCCCCGGCCAATCTGGCTCTCCTTTCCGGACAGGAAGAGGGCATGCCCCCCCAGCTGGAACATCCCCGTCTCGAAGGAGACCCGGGTGCGGGTGGAGTTCTTCTCAAAAATCATCGCCAGAGTCTTGCCCTCCAGATACTTCTGGGGGATGCCGTGCTTCTTCTCATATTTCAGCTGGTCGGCCTTGTTGAGAATGGCCTCAATGTCCTCCCGGGACAGGTCCAGCAGCTTTAACAGGTCTTTTTTCATGGTTTCCGCTCCTAACCGATATTGACTTCTTTGCGCAGACGCGTAGAATACGCCCCCGCAGGCATCATGCCAGCGTTTCCCGAAGAATTGCCAGCCCCTTGTCCATCTCCTCCTTGGTGATGGTGAGAGGGGGCAGGAAGCGCAGCCCCGGACCGGCGGTGAGGACCAGCAGGCCGTGTTCCACGAGCAGCGCGGCCAGCTCCTGATTGGTTCTGGCGCCCCGGACCTCCACGCCGATCATCAGGCCCAGGCCCCGGGTCTTGCCCAGGCAGGGCAGGGCCATCTCCTCCACGGCGCGGCGGATGTAGTTCCCCTTTTCCAGCACCTGGTCCAGGAAGGCCTCATCCATGCGGTCCAGCACGTAACAGGCCCCGGCGGCGGCCACCGGGTTGCCCCCGAAGGTGGTGCCGTGGGTGCCGGGGCTGAACACGTCCCGGCACTTCTCGTTCGCCATGACGCCGCCGAAGGGCAGGCCGCCGGCGATGCCCTTGGCAAAGGAGACGGCGTCGGGCTGAACGCCGTACTGCTGGAAGGCGAACAGGGTGCCGGTGCGGCCCACGCCGGTCTGGACCTCGTCAATGAGCAGCAGCCAGTCCCGCTTGCCGCACAGGTCGGCCACCCTGGTCACGAACTCCTGGTCCAGGGGCAGCACGCCCCCTTCCCCCTGCACCAGCTCCAGCATCACGGCGCAGACGTCATGTCCGGCCACCGCCTCCACGGACTCAATGTCGTTGGCGTCGGCATACCGGAAGCCCTCGGTGAAGGGGAAGAAGTAGTTGTGAAATTTGTCCTGCCCGGTGGCCGCCAGGGTGGTGATGGTGCGGCCATGGAAGGAGTTGCGGAGGGTGATCACCGTGCCCCGGCCCTTGCCGTATTTGTCAAAGGACCACTTGCGGGCCAGCTTGATCATAGCCTCGTTGGCCTCCGCCCCGGAGTTGCCGAACATGACGTTGGACATGCCCGTCCGGGTGCAAAGCTTCTGCGCCGTCAGGGCGTAGGGCTCGGTATAAAACAGGTTGGAGATGTGGGAGAGCCTGGCGGCCTGACAGGTAATGGCTTTCAGCCACCCCTCGTCGGCGTGGCCCAGCGAGGCCACCCCGATTCCGGCGGTGAAGTCGATGTACTCCTTTCCGTCCACCGACCAGAGAGTGGCCCCTTTCCCGTGGTCGATGGCCACCTGATTGCGCCCGTAGGAGTGCATCACATACTGCTCGTCCAGGGCTTTGATCGCTTCAAAGGTCATGGAGATTCCTCCTTGTTTCTCTGTGTAGGGGCGGCCCGCATCTGCCCGCGCCGCGCAAGCAGCCTAGCTGATAAGCATCGTTCCGATGCCGGCGTCAGACAGAAGCTCAATCAAAATGGAGTGCGCCACCCGGCCGTCCAGAATGACGGCGGACTTTACCCCGGAACGCACGCTCTCCACGCAGCAGTCCACCTTGGGAATCATGCCCCCGGAGATAACCCCCTCCCGTTCCAGGGCGGGGACGGCGGACAGCTGAAGCTCGGGAATGAGGGTGCTCTCGTCCTTGGGGTCCCGAAGCAGGCCGCGCACGTCGGTGAGCAGCAGCAGCCGCTCCGCCTCCAGGGCGGTGGCCAGCTTGGCGGCGGCGGTGTCGGCGTTGATGTTGTAGGCGGTATCGGCGTCCAACCCCTGGGCCACAGTGGACACCACCGGAATATAGCCGCAGTTCAGCGCGTCAAACACCGGGGCGGCGTCCACCTTGACCACCTCCCCCACCAGACCGTACTTTTCATTCAGCTGTTCGGCTTGAAACAGCCCGCCGTCCAGGCCGCAAAGGCCGATGGCCCGGCCGCCCAGGCGGTTCAGGGTGGATACCAGGTCTTTGTTCACCCGGCCGCAGAGGACCTGTTGCACGATGTCCATGGTCTCAGCGTCGGTATACCGCAGGCCGTCCACAAAGCGGGACTCCTTGCCGGTTTTTTTCAGCATCTCGCTGATTTCCGGCCCGCCTCCGTGGACCACCACCACCCGGATGCCCACCAGATGGAGCAGGATGATGTCGGAGATGACCGCCCGGCGCAGCTCCTCGGAGATCATGGCGTTGCCGCCGTATTTGACCACAATGGTCTTGCCGGTGTATTTTTGGATATAGGGCAGGGCCTCGGCCAGTACCTGAGCCCGGTCAATTTCATTGAAGGACATGGGTTTTTCCCCCTATCAGGTCCGGTAATCGCCGTTGATTTTCACATAGTCGTAGGTCAGGTCGCAGCCCCAGCACTCAGCGCTCTCGTCGCCCTCATTCAGGTTCACGGCGATGACCACCTCTTTCTGAGACAGCACCTGCTTGGCCTTGTCCTCGTCGAAGGCCAGGCCGTCCCCCTGCTGGCAGACCAGAATGGAGCCCGCATCGGATTGGAAGGAAATGTCCACGTGCTCGGGGCGGAAGGGGGCTTTGGAGTAACCCATGGCGCACAGCACCCGGCCCCAGTTGGCGTCAGAGCCGAACATGGCCGCCTTCACCAGCGCGGAGCCCACCACCGCCTTGGCAAGCCGTTC